>NZ_JBFPJR010000053.1:0-19756 GCF_040838215.1 Nocardioides eburneus
TCAGGTCGCTCGGCGAGTGGTTGTACGTCGTCCGCCCCCGCATCATCGGGGTCCCGAGGCTGCCCACCGCCGGATGGTGCACGCGGGCGTCGACGACGGTGGCGATCCGGGCACCCGCCGCCTCGGCGCGGAGGCGGTACTCGTGGTCGTCGCCCCAGATGAAGAACTCCGCGCGGGGGTAGCCGATCCGCGCCACGAGCTCCCGGGTGACGAGCACGCCGTTGAACGGGATGACGATGCCGTCGATCCGGCCGTCCGTCGCGGCGCGGGCGACGTCGGCCAGCTCGTGCACGACCCGGGTGCCGCCCGGCAGCCGGATCGGGAAGACGAGCCGGCCGGGTTCCGCCTCGTCCACCACGAGCGGCCCCCAGAAGTCGAGGCCGGTCTCGGCGAGCAGGCGGTCGAGGCAGTCAGGCTCGGGCAGGCCGTCGTCGTCCATGAGCCAGACCAGGTCGGCTCCCCGCTCGACGGCGAGGCGCAGCCCCTCGTGGAAGCCGCCCGCTCCCCCGCTGTTCGTCGCGAGGGTGTGGGCGACGACGGGGACCGTGCGGTGGTCGTCGCCGGCGTCGCGGTCGTCCAGCGAGGCGAGCCACTCCGAGGTCCCGTCGGTCGAGGCGTTGTCGATCACGATGACCTCGTCGAGGGCGGCGACCGCGTCCAGCCGCTCCAGGAGCCGCTGCAGCAGGCCGAGCCGGTTGAAGGTAACCACGACGGCGGTGATGCGGCGAGGCGGGGCGGGCTGGTCGGGCACGGCGACCACCCTAAGGGTGGGCGACAGCGCGGCCGGCCACCCCCACGACGCCGGGCCCGACCGACGCGGCGACGCCCACAGCAACCGCACAGCCGAGCCACCCTCGCCCGGTATCGTCGCTGTGTGACCAGCGACGAGTCCACCGGGGCTGAGCAGCCCGTTCACCAGGTCTCCGTGGTGATCCCGGTCTACGGCGGCGAGAAGCACCTCATGGGCGTCGTCGACGAGCTCGCCACGCTCACCGACCCCTCCCCCACGCCGGCGGGCCACCTGTTCCGGGTCGCCGAGCTCATCCTCGTCCACGACTGCGGGCCCGATGACTCCGCGAGCGTCCTACGCCGCGCCGCCGAGAAGTGGCCGTGGGTGCGTCCGATCTGGCTGAGCCGGAACTTCGGCCAGCACGCCGCGACCCTCGCCGGCATGGCATCGACCGGAGGCGAGTGGATCGTGACCCTCGACGAGGACGGCCAGCACGACCCGCACGACATCGGCAGCCTGCTCGACGCCGCACTGCGCGACAACGCGAGCCTCGTCTACGCCGCTCCGGTCAACGAGGCGCCGCACCCCGCCTTCCGCCGGGTCACCTCGGTCGGCGCGAAGCGCGTCAGCAAGCTGCTCAGCGGGGGGACGGACACCTCGCCCTTCCACAGCTTCCGGCTGGTCCTCGGCGAGGTCGGGCGCAGCGTCGCGGCGTACGCCGGCCAGGGGGTCTACCTCGACGTCGCGCTCGCCTGGGTGGCGTCGCCGCCGTCCACCGCGCCGGTGACGCTCCGCGACGAGGGCGACCGGGTCTCGGGCTACAACCTGCGCAGCCTGCTCTCCCACTTCTGGCGGATGGTGCTCACCAGCGGCACCCGCGGCCTGCGGGTCGTGAGCGTGCTCGGTGTCATGTCCGCGCTGGTGGGGTTCCTGCTGGCTGCCGTCCTCGTCGTGCTCCGTCTCGTCAACGGCACCGACGTGCAGGGGTGGACGTCGATCATCGTGGTGACCCTGGTCTGCAGCGGGGCGATCCTCTTCGCGCTCGGCATCGTGGCGGAGTACGTCGGCGTCGCGGTCGGGATGGCGATGGGGCGGCCGCCGTACCTCATCGTCAGCGACCCCGAGGCGGGCCCGCTCGGCCGGAGGTCGCCCGAGCGTGGCTGAGACGCCGCTGCGCTGGGTGATCGGCGCCGGGGGCCTGCTCGGCAAGGCCGTCGTGGCCGAGGCTCGGCGACGGGCCGTGCCCGTGACCACGACCGACGTCCCCTGGGAGGACCCGGACGCCTCGGTCGGCGTTCTCGGCGACGCCGGGGACTGGCTCGTCGGGACCAACGCCTCGCTCGACGTGGTCTGGTGCGCCGGCGCCGGCGTCGTCGGCACCAGCAAGGAGGTGCTCGACACCGAGCTGGCCGTCTTCCGGGCCTTCCTCGAGCGGCTCGCCGAGGCCACCCGGCGCCATCCGAAGACCCGGGTCGCGCTCTTCCTCGCCTCCTCCGCCGGAGGTGTCTACGCCGGCTCGTCGGCGCCGCCGTTCACCGAGGCGGACGAGCCGCGGCCGCTCGCGCCGTACGGCGAGACGAAGCTCGCGATGGAGCGGGCCGCGGCGGAGGTCGCGCGCCGCCATGGCCTCTCGCTGCTCGTCGGGCGGTTCGCCAACCTCTACGGTCCCGGCCAGCGGCTCGACAAGCAGCAGGGCATCGTCTCCCAGCTCTGCCGCTCCCAGCTCACCCGCCAGCCGCTCTCGATCTACGTCTCGCTCGACACCGCCCGCGACTACCTGTACGTCGCCGACGCCGCTCGGATGGTCCTCTCGGGGCTGGACCGGCTCGCCGCCGAGCCGGCCGGCAGCCTCGTGACGAAGATCTTCTGCTCCCAGATCTCGACGACCCTGGCCGAGGTCGTCGGCACCCTCCACCGCATCTCGAAGCGTCGCCCGCCGGTCGTCCTCGGACTCTCCCAGAATGCCCGGTTCCAGCCGCCCGACCTGCGCTTCCGCTCGACCGTATGGCCCGAGCTGGACCGGCTGGCCTCCACGCCGCTGCCGGAGGGCATGGCCGCGACACTGCACGACGTGACGACGGCCCGGTGCGTGCCCCAGCCGGCGGTCTGCGCGCTGTGAGAACGTCGGACTCCTCGGCCCAGGGTCGCGGGCCGATGACCCTCGTCCTCGCGCTGCTGCGGCGCCGCGAGGTCGCCTTCCTCCTCGTCGGCGGGACCAACACGCTCCTCGGCCTCGCTGCCTTCACCGCGCTCTACTACCTGTGGGGCGACACGCTCCACTACCTGGGCTCGCTGGTGCTGGCGTACGCCGTCGGCATCATCGTCGGCTTCGTCCTGCACCGTCGGTTCGTCTTCCGGGTCGAGGGCAACGTCCTCGTCGACCTCCTCCGCTTCACGAGCGTGCAGGTGACGAGCCTGGCGCTCAACGCCGCCCTGCTGCCGCTCATGGTCGAGGTCGTCCACCTGCCGGTCGTGCCGGCGCAGGTGGTGTCGCTGGCACTCGTGGTGGTCGCGAGCTACTTCGGCCACCTGCTCTTCTCGTTCCGGCGGCCGGCGGACCACGCCGAACGCTGACGGCCGGCTCCGCAAGTGTCACCGTGACACTTTGCGGCGTGGGTGACACCCGCGGACTGTCACGCCAGGCGCGGACTGTCACCGTGACACTTTGCTCGCGCCGCGGCCGGCGCGCTCAGGCCGGCTTGCGGGCTGCGACGACCACCGAGGAGCCGAAGGGCAGGTCGCGGCGCCGCAGCATCGCGTCGTCGAGGCTGCCGAGCCAGTGCAGGAAGCGGTCGAGCCCCGGGGAGACCTCGGGCACGGAGACGACGTCGGCGGGATGCTGCCGGCCGATCCGGCGGACGGCCTGCCGCGCCCGTCGCGCGAGGCGCTCCGCGGCGAAGAGCGGCAGGGTGGAGGCGAAGGCGTAGCTGGCGCGCAGGACCTCGAGCCCCTGCGCCTCCACGGCGGCGACCGCTCGGCCGCGCGTGTAGCGGCGGTAGTGACCGTTCTCCTCGTCGAAGTCGCTCCAGGCCCACTGATAGGCCGGCACCGACAGGAGCAGGCGGCCGCCGGGGACGAGCACGCGCGCGAGCTCGGCCACCGCGGTGCTCTCCGGCTCGCAATGCTCCACCACGTCGAACGCGCCGACCACGTCGAACGACGCGTCCGCGAACGGCAGCTCCATCGCCGAACCGCAGACACCCGTGCCGGCCTTCAGCCCGCGCGGGTCGATGTCGAGCGCGACCTTGAGGCTGCGTGCCTCGAGCCAGCCGACGCTCGGGCCGTCGGCGCTCCCGACGTCGAGCACGCGGTCGGGCCCGTCGGCGTACGACTCCAAGATCGTCCGCAGGAGGCGCGCACGCACGCGGTACCACCAGTAGTCGGTCTGCTCGATCGACGCGGAGCCACCGTGTCCTCGCTCGGTCACGCGGGGACGCTATCAGGGCGCGGGGTCCTGGCCGACCGGCGCCGACGCAGCAGGAAGGCACCGCTCCAGCCGAGCCAGAGCGCGACGGCGAGCGCCGCGCAGAGCAGCTCCGGGCGCCAGCCGGGCGGGCGGAAGGTCACCGTGACGACGCGGCCCTCGGCACCGGCCGGGACGTGGACCCGCAGCAGCAGCTTCGCCAGCGGCCGGCCGAACCGGGCGCCGGAGACGCGATAGCCGGTCCAGGCGATCCGGCTCAGGACCACCGACCCACCCTCGGCGGGAACTCCGGTCACGCGGAAGGACACGCCGAGCGGCCCCTCCGCCACCGTCTGCACGGAGGTGCCCGGCGAGGTCCAGGCGACGTTGCCGGCCGGGGCGATCGGCCGGTCGCGGATCCAGGTCACGCTCACGGCGTCGCGGTCGGCGACGTGCCAGCCCCGCGGCGGCGCCCCCCAGTCGCGGCCTCGCTCGAGGATGATCGTGCTGATGCCGCACAGGTCGACGAACCGCCGTCCGGTGGTCCGCTGCTCGCGCGCGAACAATCTCTTGAGGGTCCGGGGCGCGAAGGCGCCCATGTAGCGACCCTTGAACCGCCTCTGGAACGACCGCGGCTGGGCCGTGGTGTAGCCGTTGACGACGGGCTTCCCGGTCAGCGTCCACAGACTGCCGCGGAGCAGGTGACGGCCGCGCTCGGCGCTGTAGCGGGTGGTCTTGTGGGCGTTGATCTGGATGATGGTGCCGCGCGAGTGCGTCACGACGTGGTCGTAGGCCACCTTGTCGCCCGGCATCGCGAGCGTGGGCATCGCGGACTGCGGCACCAGGGCCGCGACGAGCCCGAACGCGAGGGAGCCGAGCAGCAGGATCGCGCCGAGCCGACGACTCCGCCGGAGCCAGAGGGCGCCGACCACGAGCCCGACCAGCAACGCTGCGGTGGACGCGAGCCTGGGACCCGCCTCGTCGTGGTGCCAGAGGACGACGAGGAGCTCGCTGAGGACCACGAACGCGGCCAGTACGCCGACGCGGAGTGCCGAGGGCCGTCGGCTCGTGCATCGGACGACTGCGACGACGACCAGCACCGCGGCCATGAGCGTCAACGCGTCCAGGCTCCGGGTGGGCCACCGCAGCGGCCCGAGCCTGGCGGGGCCGATGCACCACAGGCACCACACGAGCGCCCCGACGGCCAGTGGGACGACCTCGCGCCACCGTTCCCGCACCAGCCGCAGCTCGACGAGCAGCAGGAGTGGCAGCCACCACACGACGTACGCGACCGGGCTCTGAGACCGGAACCCGTAGATCTCCGGGCCCGTCCGTCCGACCGGCTGCCAGAGCAGCGGGAGCTGCCACCACTCGAGCCGGTTCGGTCCATCGACCACCAGCCGGTCGGAGGAGCGGACCGTCATCCCCGCGGTCAAGATCCCGGGCAGATAGACGAGCACCGCGACCAGCGCGCAGAAGACGCCGACCAGGACGACCTTGAGCACCGCGCGCCAGCCGATGAGGAGAAGGGCCTCGAGAAGGCAGACGAGCAGCACCGCGCCGAGATAGAGGGTCGGGTAGACGTAGCCGATCGTGACGATGAGCAGGCAGCACAGCAGCGCTGGGAACGGGCTGCGTCCGTGCACCAGCCGCCGCGTCGTCCACCAGGCCCACGGGAGCAGGGCGACGCCGAGCTGACCGTCGAACCAGCGCGCCGCACTGAGCGCGTAGGTGAAGCCGCACAGGGCGACCGCGACGGAGGCGGCCCCGGCCAGCGGCGGGGCCACCCGATAGCTCCGGACCAATGCGTAGCAGCCGATGACGCCGACGGCAGCCGTGAGGAACTTCACCGCGGTCGCATAGACGACGAGCTGCGGCGCCACCGTGGCCCCGAGGCCGACGAGGGCGATCAGGGGGTTGTAGAGCCCGAGCTGGCCGTCGAGCACGTGGTTGCCGTAGCCCAGCTGCTGGGGGTCGAGCAGGGCCAGATGCCCATGGCGGAGCGCGTCGCCGACGGCGTACCACCAGCCGTAGTAGGCCTGCTCGGTGTCACCCGAGTAGAAGTGACGCGGGTCCAGCGGAAGCGTCACGACCCAGGCGATGCCGACCACCAGCAGCGCCGCCGCGAGCCAGCCACCCTCGCGACGCAGGAGAGCACCCAGTCGAGCGCGGCGCGACACGCGCGCCGTCCCACGGGTCACGACGCCGGGAAGGGCCTCAGATGCGGGCACAGCGGCTCAACCTAGCCTCCGAAGGACGTGGCCGCGACGGCCGGATCAGCAGGCGTTCGACAGGTCGTCGGTCTGGTTCGCGGCGTAGCCCGTGCTCAGGGAGCCGAACGAGCCCTCGGTCATCTGCTGCGGCGCCTTCCGGTGGTGCTTCTTGGCGCCCCCGGACGAGCCCTTGCCGGCCTTCGCACCCGTGCCCTCGCTCTTCGCGATGGCGTTCGCGACGAGCTTGTGCGCCTTGGCGATGTCCGGGTCGCCGGTGTTGATCGCCGGCGGGACCAGCGAGACGGTCGCGACCTTGGCCTTGCGCGCCTTGAGCGCGAGGTCGACGAACGTGCCGACCTCAGAAGTCGGGATCGAGGTCTTGAACATCGCCTGTCCGGCGCTCGCGATCGAGTCGAAGTGCTTGACCACGTCCGTGGGGCTCACCTGCTGCAGCATCGCCGCCATGACGCACTTCTGACGTGCCATCCGCGAGTAGTCGTCCGAGGTGGCGCGCGAGCGGGCGTACCAGAGCAGCTTGTCTCCCGAGAGCTTCTGGACACCCGGCTGGATGTAGCCCGTCACCGCACCGGTCTTGCCGATCGCGATCGGCTGGCGGACGTTGATCGTCACTCCCCCGACCGCGTCGGCGAGGTCGCGGAAGCCCTGCAGGTTGACCATCGCCCAGTAGTTGATCCGCAGGCCGGTGATGCCTTCGATGCCCTCGATCGTGGCCTCGACACCCGGCTGGGCGTAGTCCTTGAAGAGCGAGCGGTGGTCGTCGGCGTACGTCGTGAGGCTGTTGAGCTCGCATCCGGAGCAGTCGTAGCCGTGCGGGAACTGCTTCGCCATGATCGACCCCTCCCGGAACGGGAAGCTCTCCATGTTGCGCGGCAGCCCGATCAGGACCGTCTTGCCGGTGTCGGCGTCGATCGAGGCGACGGTCATGGAGTCGGTCCGCAGGCCCCACCGGCTGACGCCGGAGTCGGCGCCGAGCAGCAGCACGTTGTAGCGCCCGTCGACCGCGTTGCTCTTGGCGCCGTTGCCGAACATCGCGACGAGGGCGCCGCGCGTGACACCCACCTCGTGCGACCCATAGAGCAGCGCGCTGGCGACGCTCAGCGCGAGCGCGCCGTTGACGACGATCGCCCAGCGGCGGTGGCGTAGCGAGAGCGTCAGCGGCTGCCCGAGCCTCCACGCGTCGACGAAGAGCGCGGCCCAGCCGATGCCGAGGACGATGAGCACCAGCCGCAGCCAGGTGAGCACCCACGGCGTCGTGCCGAGGAAGAAGAACAGCCCGTGCCAGAAGTACGACGTCGGCGCGATGACCAGCGTCGCCGCGACCAGCCCCGCGGCGATGCGCAGCGCCCAGCGCCCCACCTGACGGTTCCCGGCGACGAGCTGGGCGGAGCCGGGCAGGACGAGCGTCATCGCCATCAGCGAGAGGGCGCGCCGGAAGCGGACCCTCGCCGCGCGCTCGGCGGCGGTCCGTGGGCCCGTCGTTGCGGACGGGCGGACGGTCGCGGGCGGAGCCGTCTGGGCAGACATACGAGTTCTCCTGAGGGGAAGGTCAGGACGGTCCCGTCAGTATCACCAGTCACAGCGGCCACAGCCGTCACGACGCGCCGGGCAGGTCGCAGGACACCCGCGGGAGCATGGGACGCGGGCCACACACCGGCGGCACGGGCCGCGCTCCTGCGGCAGCGTCAGGTTTGCACGGTACCGTTCCGGGCATGGCAGACCGTCCCCGGAACCCGGGCAGCACCCCGCCGGACGGCGGGGACGGCCCCGACTACGACTGGCTCTACGGCAAGCGCCGTGGCCGGTCCCAGCCGACCCCGCGTGCCGCCGGCAGCGCTCCCGAGCCGACCCGGCCGGTGCGTCGGCGGCCCGCGGGCGAGGAGTCGACACGGGTGATACCCACGTCGGCCGCACCGGCCCGACCCACGTCGAAGGCCTTGCCCTCCCCCGGTCAGATCGCCCCGACCCCGGGCGGGTCGGGCGCCGGCACGACCTCTCGCAGCGGTCGCGGCGCAGGTGGCGGAGGTCGCGGCCGTCGCTGGCTGCGCCCGAAGCGGATCCTGCTCGTCCTCCTCGCGCTGGTCCTCGTCTGGGTGGGCGCGGTGATCTGGACCGGGCTGTCCTTCCCGAAGGCCTTCGACCGGGTCGCCTGGGAGCCGAGCGGCGCGCGCCCGGCCGACCAGCCCGGCACGACCTACCTCATCGTCGCCTCCGACTCCCGCAAGGGACTGTCCAAGGCGGAGCGGCGCAAGCTCCACACCGGCGGGGACGTCGGTCAGCGCACCGACACCATCAAGCTGCTGCACACCGGGAGCGGGCCCGATCTGATGATGACGATCCCGCGCGACTCCTACGTGCCCATCCCCGGCCACGGCAGCTCCAAGATCAACGCGGCCTTCGCGTGGGGTGGCCCGAAGCTGCTCGTCAAGACCATCGAGCAGGACACCGGGATCCGGATCGACGGCTACGTCGAGATCGGCATGGGCGGCCTGGTCAACCTCGTCGACGGCGTCGGCGGGATCACCATCTGTCCGAAGACCGACATGAAGGACCCGCTGGCCGGGCTGAACGTCAAGAAGGGGTGCCAGTCCGCCAACGGCGTGAAGGCCCTCGCCTACTCCCGCTCCCGGCACGCCCAGCAGCTCGGCGACCTCGGCCGCGGTGAGGCGCAGAACGAGGTGATCAGCCAGATCGGCAAGAAGGTCGCCACGTTCGGCACCCTCGCCAACCCGTTCAAGCTCCATGGCCTCAAGGACGCCGCGTCCGGCATCAGCGTCGGCGACGGGATGAGCACCCTGGGGATCGCGAAGTTCGGCTGGGCCTTCAAGTCGGTCGCCGGCGGCTCCGCACTCACCTGCGGCGTGCCGATCTCCGACATGTACATCCACTGGGACGCCGCACGCTCGAAGCGGATGTTCCACTACGTCATCGAGGACAAGGTCGGCGACCTGCCGAAGAGCCTCTGCACGCCGTCCGGACTGCCCAAGAGCGTGACGGGCTGACCACGGCATGATGGCGCGGTGACCTACGAGACCCTGACGTTCGAGACCGATGCCGACGGCATCGCCACCCTCACGCTCCACCGCCCCGAGGCCCTCAACGCGTTCGACCTGACCATGGCGCGTGAGCTGCTCGCGGTCTTCACTGGCGACGCCACGGCCGACGACGTGCGCGCCGTGGTGGTCACGGGAGCCGGCCGCGCCTTCTGCGCGGGCATGGACCTCTCCGCCCCGGGCAACGTCTTCGGCCTCGACGAGTCCCTCACCCCGACGCCCGCGTCGCTGCAGGCCCACCTCGCGGACCCCAGCGTGCATCCGGAGTACGCCGACGGCCTCCGCGACACCGGCGGCAAGGTCACCCTGGCGATCCACGCGCTGCCCAAGCCCGTGATCGCCGCGATCAACGGTCCCGCTGTCGGCATCGGCGCGACGATGACGTGCGCGATGGACCTCCGGCTCGCCTCGACGACCGCTCGGATCGGCTTCGTCTTCGGCCGGCTCGGGATCGTCCCGGAGGCCTGCTCCAGCTGGTTCCTGCCCCGCATCGTCGGGGTGCAGACCGCCCTGGAGTGGTTCTACTCCGCGGACATCCTCACCGCGCAGGAGGCGTACGACGGCGGCCTGCTGCGCTCGGTCCACGAACCCGACGAGCTCCTGCCAGCGGCGTACGCGCTGGCACGGCGGTTCGTCGTCGACCGCTCCCCCGTCGCCCTCGGGCTGGCGAAGCAGCTGGTCTACCGCAACATGGCCGTGGACCACCCGCTCGAGGCGCACCTGGCCGACTCGCTCGCGATGTGGCACACCTCGGTGGGCGACGGGAAGGAGGGCGTCGCGGCCTTCCTCGAGAAGCGGGCTCCCGAGTTCACCGGCCAGGCCTCGAAGATCCCTGACGTCTTCCCCGTTTGACGACGGCAGGGGCGGTTACCGGGGCCCATGGATTCCCACCCCCGCGGCAACCCGTCCGACGCCGAGGGCCTTCCTCCCGAGGAGGGCATCGAGCGACGCGACATCGAGGAGGGGTTGGACGAGGACCCGGAGGAGCAGCAGAACTACACCGAGACGCACGGCGTCGACGAGTCGCTCCACGACGACTCCTAGCGCCTGGTCCGGTCGCAGGCAGCCGGCACGGAGGCCCTACCCGAGAGGGGTCACCGTGCCGGCGCTCTGCGTCTGCGACGCGCTCGGCTCAGAGGATCAGCTTGAGGATCAGGTCGAGCACGAGGACGAAGACCAGGCCCGAGACGGACAGCACGGTCTCCATCGAGGACCAGGTCTTGATCGTCTGGCCGACGCTCATCCCGAAGTACTCCTTCACCAGCCAGAAGCCGGCGTCGTTGACGTGGGAGAAGAACACCGAGCCCGCGCCCACGGCGAGGACGACGAGGGAGACCTCCCAGTTGTCGAGGCCCGGCAGCAGGCCGACGACGAGCGAGGAGGCCGTGATCGTCGCGACCGTCGCCGACCCGGTGGCCAGGCGGATGAGGACCGCGAGGATCCAGGCCAGCAGCAGGACCGGGAAGTCGACCTTGTCGGCCCACTCCGCCAACTTGGTGCCGATGCCGGTGTCGACGAGGACCTGCTTGAAGCCACCGCCGGCGGAGACGATGAGAAGGATGCCGGCGATCGGCGGGAGAGAGGTCTCCAACGTCCTGGACAGCTGAGCGCGATCCATGCGCGCGCCGCGGCCGAGGGTGAACAGGCCGACGATGACCGCGATGAGCAGGGCGATCGGCGGATTGCCGAGCACGTCGAAGACCTGGCGCACCCCGTTGTCGGCCTCGTCGTTCCAGACGATGTCGGTGATCGACTTGGCGAGCATGAGCACGACAGGCAGGAGCACGCTGAAGAGCGTGATGACGAAGGACGGACGCTGCGCCTTCTCGTCACGCGCGGAGTCGAACGTCGTCGGCGCCGGTACGTCGACCAGGCGCCCGGCGATCCGGCCGAACACGGGGCCGGCGACGATGACCGTGGGGATCGCGACGATCACACCGAGCCCGAGGGTCAGACCGAGGTCGGCGCCCAGGTTGCTGACCGCGGTGAGCGGCCCCGGGTGGGGCGGCACGAAGCCGTGCATCGCCGAGAGGCCGGCGAGCGCCGGGATCCCGACCGACACCAGCGAGACCTGGGCCCGCCGGGCGACGAGGTAGATGACCGGCATCAGCAGGACGAGACCGATCTCGAAGAACATCGGCAGGCCGATGATGGCGCCGACGAGCGCCATCGCCCACGGCAGCATGCGCGCGCCGGCGTTGCCGACGATGGTGTCGACGATCTGGTCCGCACCGCCGGAGTCGGCGAGGAGCTTGGCGAACATGGCGCCGAGCGCGATCAGCAGTCCGACACTGGCCGCGGTGCTGCCGAAGCCCGTGCTGAAGCTGGTGACGACGTCGTTGACGTTCTGCCCCGCGACGATGCCGACGACCAGGCCGCCGACGATGAGGGACAGGAACGGGTGGAGCTTCGCGAGCGTGATCAGGACGACGATCACGGCGATGCCGAGGATGGCGGCGAGGACCAGCTGGAACCCGCCGGCGACCGGCTGGGTCAGGTCCGAGGCCGCCAGGACCGTGGACGGGAAATTCATCAGTTCTCCTTTGACGCGCCGCCGTGCGTCACGACGTCGACGTATTCCTGGACGATCGCGTCGACGTCCTGGTCGACATCGATCGTGAGCCCCGCCTCGTCCGGCTCGAGCGGCTCGAGCGTGCGGAACTGCGAGGTCAGCAGGGAGGCCGGCATGAAGTGGCCGGGACGGCTGGCCTGGCGACGGGCGATGACCTCGCGGGTGCCGGCGAGGTGGAGGAACGCGACTGCGTGCGCGTGGTGGCGCAGCTGGTCGCGGTACTTCCGCTTGAGGGCCGAGCAGCTCATGACCGCGCCGTCCGGATGGCTCGCGAGCCACTCCCCGATGGCCTCGAGCCACGGGTAGCGGTCGTGGTCGTCGAGCGGATGCCCCGCCGACATCTTCGCGATGTTGGCGGGCGGGTGGAAGTCGTCGGCATCGGCGAACGGCACGCGCAGGCGTTGCGCGATCGCCGCGCCGATGGTGCTCTTGCCGGAGCCGGAGACTCCCATGACGACGAGTAGTGGCTTCATGCCAGACACTCCCTCCTGTGGGGACCGTCACATCTGACCAAAAAGGCAGACTTTTGTCCAGATTGAACGATCAAAAGGCCGTCTATATGCCCGAAGGTCTTCAAGTGGGATGATCAGTGGTGTGAGCCCGCACGCCGTCCACGCCGACCTGCTCGACAGCCTCGGCGAGGAGATCGCCTCCGGCCGTCTCGCCGTGGGCGCGGTGCTGACGCTGGAGAGCATCACAACGTCGTACGACGTCTCGCGGAGCGTGGCGCGCGAGGCGATCCGTGTCCTGGAGTCGATGGGGCTCGTCGCGTCGCGCCGCCGGGTCGGGATCACGGTGCAGCCGCGCCAGGCGTGGAACGTCTTCGACCCGCGGCTCATCCGGTGGCGGCTCGAGGCCGGTGACCGCAGCGACCAGCTGGTCTCGCTCTCCGAGTTGCGCCGTGGCTTCGAGCCGGTCGCGGCGGGTCTCGCGGCCCAGCGCGCCACCCCCGACCACAGTCGCGCGCTCGCCGCGGCCGTCGCGGAGATGGAGATCACCGGACGCCAGGGCGATCTGGAGGCCTATCTCGTCGCCGACCAGCAGTTCCACCGCACCCTGCTCGACGCGAGTGGGAACGAGATGATGCGCGCGCTGGCCTCGGTCACCTCCGAGGTGCTCGTGGGGCGCACCCACCACCAGCTCATGCCCCGCACCCCCAACCCGGAGGCGATCGCGCTCCACGACGAGGTGGCCCGCGCCGTGCGCCGGGGCGACGCGGCGGCGGCCGAGGCCGCGATGCGCTCCATCATCGACGAGGCCTCGGCGGCGCTCGCGGCCGAGCACGGTCGCTGACCCTCGGCCCGAGAACACACGTGCCCCCGGCCAGGAGCCGGGGGCACGCGGGAGGTCGCGCTCAGGAGGCGCCGAGGGTGCGATCCAGCACGTCCCTGAGCTCGGCGAAGTGGCGCTCGCACGCCTGCGCGTTCCACTGGGAGGTGTCCTCCATCGTGTAGCCGTGCGCGGCACCGGGGTAGATCTCGTTGCGGTAGGCGACCCCGGCCGCCTGGAGGGTCTCTCCCAGCGCGGCCACGTTCTCCGGCGTCATCGAGCCGTCGCTGTCGGCGTGGCCGAAGACGTATTCGGCGCGTGTGCCGGCGATCGCGGTGTGCGGCGACGCCGGGTCGTCGGTCACCAGGCCACCGCCGTGGAAGCCACCGACGGCCGCCACCTTGTCGGGCAGCAGGCCGGCCGTCCGGACGGCGATCCGGGCGCCCATGCAGTAGCCCGTCGCGCCGATCGGCCCGGCGCCGGCGTACTCCTCGAGGACGGCGGCGTACGCCGGGACGTCGATGGCGATCTGGTCCGGCGTGAGGCCGTTGACGCGGTCCATGACGCCCGAGGCGAAGAACGCCGCGCGCGCCTCCGGGTCGCGCAGGTCGGCGGTCGGCGAGGTCTCCGCCGCCGTGCCGGTGCGATAGAAGACGTTGGGGGCCAGGACCGTGTAGCCCCAGCCGGCGATGGTGTCGACCATGTCGGCGATGCGCGGCCGGAGGCCGATGGCGTCCATGTAGAAGAGGACGCCGCCCCTGCTCTCGCCTGCGGGGCGCGCGAGGTAGGCCTCGGCGGTGCCGTCGGGGGTCGTGATCTCGATGAGCTCTGCCATGCTCCGCACGCTAGCGGGGCGCCCTGAGAGCATCCGGCGAGGGGCTCCGCCGGGCACGCCGGCCTCACTCGGCTGACGGCTCCCCCGACGGTGTCGGTTCGGCCGCGCTCGGCTCGTCCGTCGGCGTGGGACTGCTGGTGGGACCGCTCGTGGGCGCCGCGGTGGTCGGCGCGTCCGACGGGAGCCCGGAGTCCGTCGTGGTGGCGCGTGGCTCGGCCGGCTGGGTCGGTTCCTCGCTTGTGCCCGCGGAGGGCTGGGCCGAGTCCGTCGGCGCGGCGACGCTCGGTCCGTCGCTCGGCACCGTGGGGTTCTGGGTGGGCTGGTGGTGCTTGCCGCCACCGTGCGTGCCGGTGACGTGGGAGATCGTCGTGCCACCGCGGTCGCCGCCGCCCACGAGCGAGGCCACCGTCCTCCCCGAGACGAGCTCGAAGACCGTCACGATCGCGACGACCGCCAGGAAGAGCGCGGCCGACACGAGCGCGACCCGCTTCCAGGGCAGGCCACGCAGCCGGTCGCCCCATCGTGGCGCCGTGGACGCCTCGGCCTCGTCCAGCCGGTGAGCGGCCTGGTCGAGCCGGGCCTCGGCCCGCTCGAGATGCGCCTCGACGGCGGCCGTGTCGCCGGGACGACTGGCCGCCCGACGTACGTCGGCCTGGGCGCTGTTGACCCGGACCCGGGCCATCTCCTGGGCGCGCGCCATCGTCCGGCGGCTCTTGGCGAGGCCCTGGCTGTAGAGCGCCGTCCCGACGGTCGCCGCGACGCTGCCGATGGCCGCGCCGATGAGGGTGCCGGCCGCCCCCAGCGTCGAGAGCAGGACGGTGGTGGACACGGCGGCGAGCGCACCCGCAGCCGTCTTCAGCCAGTCGATCCCGAGTCCGGCCGGCTGCTGCGGGGTGGGCTTGGTGAGGGCGAGCGACGTCGAGGTGCCGTCGGGGTCGTGGGGCGGGCGTGGGGCAGGCTCGGGCGCGTGGGTCATCTCGTCTGTCGAGGCTACCGAGCGTGGCAGCGGCAACCCAGAGACGCCCGTCACCCCTCCCCTGCCGTCGCGCCGCAGCCTCCGGGCGGTCCGGAGTGGCGCTCAGCCCGGATCAGTCGTCGACGTGGACGTACTTCCCGCCACGCAGGGCCGACGCGAGCGCCGCCACGAGGCAGCAGGCGATCGCGAACCCGAACGCCACCCCGAGACCGTCCGAGAACGGCCCGGAGATCATGTGGGGGAAGAAGCCCCGACCGGTCAGGTCGGCCTGCTGCGCGGCCGTGAGGTGGCCCAGCGTGTCGGAGC
Source organism: Nocardioides eburneus (assembly GCF_040838215.1). Taxonomy (NCBI): domain Bacteria; kingdom Bacillati; phylum Actinomycetota; class Actinomycetes; order Propionibacteriales; family Nocardioidaceae; genus Nocardioides; species Nocardioides eburneus. The sequence continues at coordinate 15,376 of NZ_JBFPJR010000053.1, forward strand.
CGAGCAGCGTCTGGACGGGGTTGTAGCCCAGCAGCGACGCGAACAGGACCCCCACGGGCGGCAGGGCGGCGACCTCGTGGATCTTGTCCGGCGGCACGCCCTGCGCAGCGAGACCGGCGGTCAGCTCGTGAGGCAGCGACGAGGCGAGGCCGGCGATCATCAGCGAGAAGAAGATGCCGATCGAGAGGACCATCGCGGCGTTCTGGAAGGTGCTGGTCATGCCGGCGCCGACCCCACGCTGGGCCGCCGGCAGGCTGTTCATGATCCCCGCCCGGTTGGGCGAGGCGAACAGGCCCATCCCGAGCCCGTTGAGCAGGAGGGCGACCGCGAACTCTCCGTAGGCGAAGCCGACGGGCAGCAGGAGCAGCCAGACGAAGCTCAGGGCGGCGACGAGCATGCCGCCGGTCGCGAAGAGCCGCGCGCCGAACCGGTCGGAGAGATAGCCCGAGATCGGTCCCGCCACGAGGAACCCCACGGTGAGCGGCAGCATGTAGATGCCGGCCCACAGCGGAGTCCTCTCGAAGCTGTAGCCGTGCTGCGGCAGCCAGATGCCCTGCAGCCAGATGATCAGGATGAACATCAGCCCCCCACGCCCCAGCGACCCGAGCAGGCTGGCGAGGTTGCCGAAGGTGAAGGCGCGGATCCGGAACAGCCCGATGTGGAACATCGGCTCCGCCACCCGGGTCTCCACGACGCAGAAGACGCCGAGCACGACCACGCCGCCGACCAGTGCCGCGAGGACCCACGGGTTGGACCAGCCCATGTCGTGGCCGGCGTACGGCTGGATGCCGTAGGTGATGCCGATGAGCACAGCGACGAGCCCGACCGCGAAGGTCGCATTGCCCCACCAGTCCATCCGGGCCTGCTTGCGCACGCCGGTGTCGTGGAGCTTGAGGTAGGCCCAGACGGTCGCGAAGAGCCCGATCGGGACCGAGACGATGAACACGAGGTGCCACTCGACCGGCGCGAGCAGGCCACCGACGACGAGCCCGATGAACGAGCCCGCGATGCCGGCGACCTGGTTCAGGCCGAGACCGAGCCCGCGCTGGTCGTGCGGGAAGGCGTCGGTGATGATCGCGGCGGAGTTGGCCATCAGCATCGCGCCGCCGACGCCCTGGAAGATCCGCATCGCGATCAGCCAGACGACACCCGCGGTGCCGTGCATCCACGTCACGGCGAGCAGGACCGAGAAGAACGTGAAGATGGCGAAGCCGGCGTTGTACATCCTCACCCGGCCGTACATGTCCCCGAGCCGCCCGAGTCCGACGACCAGCACGGCCGTCACGACCATGTAGCCCATGATCAGCCACAGCAGCAGGCTGGTGTTGCCGGGCGCGAGCGGGTCGACGCCGACGCCGCGGAAGATGTCGGGCAGGGCGATGAGCAGGATCGACTGGTTGATCGTCGCCAACAGGACGCCGAGCGTCGTGTTGGACAGCGCGATCCACTTGTAGTGGGGGCTGCGCACGTCACGCTCGGCTCGCTCACGGGCCCGCTGCCGCGCCTCCTCCCGGCGCACCTCTGCCTGCTCACGGACCGCGGCGTCCGCCATCGACCCCTCCTCGCCACTCGGGAAAGATAGTTGACCTTCGCTAACTACCTTTGCCCTCCGGGCCCGCCGGCACAAGTCCTCCCGCCAGATTCCGGACGATGTCTCCGGCTGCGGGACCCGGCGCGAGGCCGGCGGGCGAGGCGGCGGTCAGACGATCGCCTTCCCCGGGTTGAGGATGCCGTGCGGGTCGAGCGCGGCCTTCACGGCACGCTGCATAGCGACCACCGGGGCGGAGAGCTCACGGCCGAGGCCCGGACGCTTGAGGAGCCCGACGCCGTGCTCGCCGGTGACGGTGCCACCGAGGGCGAGCGCGTCGGCGAGGATCACCTCGAACGCCTCCTGCGCCCGCTCGCGCTGCGCGTCGTTCCCGGGCTCGGTGATGATCAGCGGGTGCAGGTTGCCGTCGCCGGCGTGGGCGATGTTGGCGATGCGGACGTCGTACGCCGCCGCCGTCGCCTGGATCCGGCCGAGCATCTCGGGGACCGCGCCGACGGGCACGCAGACGTCCTCGGTGAGCACCGGGCCGAGCCGCTCGAGCGCGGGGTAGGCGAGCCGCCGCGCGGCGAAGAGCGCCTCGGACTCCTGGGCGTCGGAGGAGACGGCGACGAAGGACGCGCCGCTCTTCTCGTAGGCCTGTCGCATCCGCTCCGCCTCCTCGGCGCCGTCGGCGCCCGGAGTGTCGGTCCGGCCGAGCAGCACGACGTCCGCCTCGAGGCTCAGCCCCATGTGCTTCCAGGCGTCGACGGCCTCGAGGCAGCTGCGGTCGACGAGCTCCATCGCGGACGGCACGACGCCCGCGGCGAGCGTGGCGGCGACCGCCTCGCCCGCGTCGGTGACGGAGTCGAAGTAGCCGGCGACGGTGCGCTCCTCCGGCCTCGACGGGCGGAGCCGCACGGTCACCTCCGTGACGATGCCGAGCGTGCCCTCCGAGCCGACGAGCAGCGACTTGAGGTCATAGCCGCCGACGCCCTTGGCCGTACGCCGCCCCAGCCGCACCACTTCGGCCGTCCCGGTGACGACCTCCAGCTCGCGGACGTAGTCACCGGTCACGCCGTACTTCACGCAGCACAGGCCGCCCGCGTTGGTCGCGACGTTGCCGCCGATGCTCGACCACGGCGCGCTCGCCGGGTCGGTCGGATACCACAGCCCGTGCTCGGCGACGGCCGCGCGCAGGTCGTCGTTGACCACCCCGGGCTGGACGACGGCGAGCTTCTCCTGCGGGTCGATCTCGAGCACCCGGTCCATCCGCTCCAGCGAGAGGACCACCGAGCCGGCCAGCGCGTTGGCTCCCCCGGAGAGGCCCGTGCCCGAGCCGCGCGGCACGATCGGGACGCGGTCCGCGACACACAGCTCGACCAGCCGACGGACGTCGTCGGTGGACCGGGCACGGACCACGGCGAGGGGCAGCGCGTAGGCCGCCCACTCGGCGTCATCGTGGGCATACCGCTCCATCGCCGCCGGGTCGGTGAGCACGGTGCCGGCGGCGTCGCCGAGCGCCGTGTGGAGGCGCTCCGCGAACTCCGGTGCGGGACTGTCGTGGGGCTGGGGCGCGGCGGGCGAGGTCACCTCGCGGACGCTACACCGGCCCGCACGGCGGCTCAGCGCGGCCGCTCCCACCGGACGCCCGGGAAGCGCCGGAAGTCACCATCGAAGGAGACGATGGTCGCCTTGTGCTCGAGGGCCAGCGCGGCGAGGTGGGCGTCGTTGATCAGGTTTCCGCCAGTGCCGATTTCGTCGACGAAGCGACGCATCAGTGTCGGATGGTTGTGACCCGGCTGGAGGATCCGTGCCGAGCGGGCTCCCAGCCAGGCGTCGACCTGATCCATCGCCTCGGTCGCCGTCAAGGGCTGGGGCCAGACCGGCAACGTGGCGATGCGCACGAATCCCACGAGGGCCAGCCACGCGAAGCCGACGGGCGAGCCCCCTGACAGCGCGCCGTCCAGCCACCGCTTGGCCACGTCGTGGAACGGCGAGTCCTCATTGGCCGTGTAGACCAGCACGTTCGCGTCGACGAGCTTCATCGGCTGCGCGCCAGCTTGTCCAGCCACATCGTGTCCTCAGCGGCGGCCATCGCCTCCTGGAACTCCTCGGGACTCTTCCACCTCCACCCCATCGGCCTGCTTGGCGACTCGAAGACGTAGTCGACGCGAGGCGTCGCGCTCTCGCGCACCGCTTCGTTGAGCGCCTCCTTGAAGGAGACACCCTTGGCCGCCATCCGCTCGCGGAGCAGCTGCTCCACATCGGGGTCCAGGGTCACCGTCGTACGCATAGTGACAGCCTAGCATCACCGTTGATGCCTTGCTGTCAGATCGCGGGACGTGCAGGATGTCCGCATGACCGCGGATCGCACGCCAGGATTGGCCTCATGACGCTGACGCCGGACCAGGTGGCCGTCGACGCCGCCGATGCGACGCCGCCGTACGAGCAGGTGCGCCGCCGGCTCGAGGAGCTGATCGAGACCGGAGCACTGCCCGTCGGCGCACGCCTCCCGGCGGTGCGGCGGCTCGCCGGCGACCTCGGCCTCGCGGCCGGCACGGTCGCCCGCGCCTACCGCGAGTTGGAGCAGGCGGGGCTCATCGAGACCCGCCGCGGCGCCGGGACCCGGGTCGCCGGCAGCGAGCAGCGGCGCACCGGCCTGCTGCGCGAGCAGGCGGCGGCGTACGTCGAGAAGGCCCGGCTCCTCGGCTTCGCGGACGACGAGATCAGCGCCGCCGTCGCGCGCGAGCTCCACGCCTGACGCGCCCACGACGAAGGCGGCGGTCTGTGCCTGCCACGAGCACAGGCGCAGACCGCCGACGGGACGGCGCTCTTGACCAGCGCCTCCCTAGA
>NZ_JBFPJR010000054.1:0-17665 GCF_040838215.1 Nocardioides eburneus
GACTCCGCGGCGATCAGGTCGAGGAAGCACGCGAGGTTGCGCCTCTCCGTCCAGCGTACATACCCCGGGGGGTAATCCCGACCGTCCAGCTCGTAGGCGTCGTCGTAGCGGCCTGGACCGTAGGAACGGGAGAAGCGGACGTCCAGCTCCTTCTCGTAGTAGTCGTTCCACGGCAGGTCGAGGCGGGTCTTCCCGATGTCGACGACCCGGCCGCGGTCGCGGGCCAGCCGCACGGCCAGCTCGACCGGGCCGTTGGTGGGCCCCCCGGCGGCGAGGAAGACGACGTCGGCGCCGGCGACACCCGGGCCGACCGAGGCGAGCGCACGCTCGAGGCGGGCGGCGCCCTCGGCGTCCGGGCCGGCGGCGAGCAGGGCGCCGGCCTTCTCGGCGAGCCGGCAGCGGTCGGGCACGGTGTCGACGCCGACGACCCTGACGCCGGAGGCCACCAGGAGCCGGACGACCAGCTGGCCGACGAGGCCCAGCCCGATGACACAGGCAGTCTCGCCCAGCTGCATCTCGCCACGGCGTACGCCCTGCATGGCGATCGCCCCGACGGTGGCGAAGGCGGCGTGCTCGGGCGCGACCCCGTCGGGCACCGTGACGCACAGGTTGGTGGGGATCCAGTTGACCTCGGCGTGCAGGGCGAACTCGTTGCCGGCACAGGCGACCAGGTCGCCGACCGCGAACTCCGCCTGCTCCTGGGCGCCGGCGCCGACCTCCGTCACGATCCCGGCCAGCGAGTAGCCGAGCGGGGTATAGGAGTCGAGCTTGCCCATCGCCTTGCGGTACGCCGCCATCGGCCCCTGCTGGGCGACGGAGTCGAGCACCTTGCGTACCTGGTCGGGGCGGGCCTTCGCCTTGCCGACCAGGGAGAGCCGGGCCTCGGAGACCTTCATCAGCTCCGTGCCGGTGGAGATCAGTGAATAGAGCGAGCGGACGAGGACGCCGCCGGGGCGGCAGGCCGGCTCGGGGACGTCCAGGACGCTCAGCTCGCCGGTCTTGTAGTTCTGGGCCACGTGCTTCATCCGGTGACTCCTCGGGTGCGGATCTGGCGGTACCAGTGCTCGAGCGACAGCAACTGCCACAGCTGCTTGCTGGTGTCGCGACGGTTGGTGTGCTGGTCGGTGACGAGTCGGCTCACGGACTCCGCCCTCAGGAAGCCGGTGGACACCAGCTCGCCGCCGACCAGCACGTCATCGAGCTGCTCACGCAGGTCGTGGGAGACCCACGCCCGCAGCGGGGCGCCGAAGGACGCCTTCGGGCGGTCGACGATCTCGGCCGGCAGCCAGGCGCGCGCGGCGTCCTTGAGGGCGGCCTTCTGGGTCCGGCCGTGCACCTTGGCGCTGCTCGGCAGCGCGAACGCCGCCGCGAACACCTCGCGGTCGACGAACGGCACCCGGACCTCCGTGGAGGCGGCCATGCTCGCCCGGTCGGTGTAGCTCAGGTTGAGCCCCGGCATGAACAGCCGCGCGTCGGCCAGGCACATCCGGTTGACCAGCTCGCCGGGGGCGTCGAACCCGACCGGGCGGTCGTCGTACGTCGCGGCGTGCTCGGCGAGCAGCGCGTCGACGCTCGCGCCGAGGTCGGGATCGAGCAGCGCCCGCAGCTCGCCGGCGTCGTACAGGCTGTAGGAGCGGCGGAACGCCTCCTCCTCCGGCAGGTCGGCGAAGGAGCAGAACCGCTGGGCCCAGCGGACCGTGCGCAGGCCGCGGCCGCCGGCGGCGACCGGCAGCGCGTCGACACCGCGGCGCACGCCGCGGCGCAGGACGCGCGGCGTACGCCGGTAGCGCGCGGCGATCAGGCAGGCGAGGTGCTTGCGGTAGCCGCCGAAGAGCTCGTCGGCGCCCATCCCGGAGAGCAGGACCTTGACCCCGGCCTCTCGCGCGGCGTCGCACATGAGCAGCGTGTTGATCGCGGCCGGGTCGCCGATCGGCTCGTCGAGGATCTCCACCATCCGCGGCAGCAGCGCGGCGACGTCGGGCTGCAGCTCGATCTCGTGCAGCGTGAGGCCGAGGTGGGCGGCGAGCCGGCGGGCGTAGTGCGCGTCGTCCGGCATCGCCTCGAGGCGCTGGTCGGCCGCGCGGAAGGCGATCGTGTAGGCCTCGAGCGACGGGTCCTGCCGGTGCGCGAGCGCCGTGATGATGCTCGAGTCGAGGCCGCCGGAGAGGAACGTCGCCACCGGTACGTCGGCCACCAGGTGCGCCAGGACGGACTCCTCGACCACGGCGCGGAGGTCGGGGGCGGGGCCCGCGGCGGCCTTCGCCGCCTCGGCGACCGGGTCCCAGAAGGTGCCGCGGACGGTGCGGCCGTCGGCGTGGTGGGTCTCCCAGGTGCCGGCGGGCAACGGGCTGACGCCCTGGAGGGCGCAGCGGGTGGGCGGGACCCAGTAGTAGAGCGTCGAGGCCACCATCGTGGTCGGGTCGACCCTCAGCTCGTCGCCGAGCGCGGTCGCGAGCGCCTTGAGCTCGGAGGCGAAGACGACGCCGTCGCCGCGAGGCATGACGTAGAGCGGCTTGATGCCGAGTCCGTCGCGCGCCAGCGTGAGGGTCGCCGCCGCCTCGTCGTACACCGCGAGCGCGAACATCCCGCGGAAGCGGCGCAGCGCGTCCGTGCCCCACCGCCGCCAGGCGGCCAGCACGACCTCGGTGTCGGAGCTCGTCCGGAAGGTCACCCCGCGGCCCTCGAGCTCCCGGCGCAGCTCACGGAAGTTGTAGAGCTCGCCGTTGTAGACCAGCGTCAGACCGTCCCGGGCGAACGGCTGGTCCGCCCCCGCGGTCGGGTCGATGATCGAGAGCCGCCGGTGGCCGAGCACGGCCGCCGCGCGCGGCGTCACCAGCTCGACGAGCCCGCCCGCGTCCGGGCCCCGGTGGGCCAGCCGGTCGGTCATCGCCGCCACGACCCGCTTCCCGTCCTCCTGCTGGAAGGCGCCCGCCACTCCGCACATGTCAGGCCCGCCCGGTGATGCCGCAGAGGTGGTCGTAGACGGCGAGGTACGCCGGCGCCTGGTGCTCCCAGGCGAGCTGCTGCTCCACCCGCTCGCGCCCGCGCTTGCCCATGACGGCGCGGCCCTCCTCGTCGTCGACGAGCGCGGCGAGCGCCTCGGCGTACGCGACGACGGGGTCGGCCGCCCGCGGGTCCGCATAGACCGCGCAGTCGCCGGCGGAGACCCGGGTCTCGACGAGGTCGAAGGCGACGACGGGCAGGGCGAAGGCGAGGTACTCCATCGTCTTGTTCATCGTCGAGAGGTCGTTGAGCGGGTTGAGCGGGTCGGGGGAGAGGCCGACGTCGGCGGTGGACAGCGCGGTCGCGAGGTAGTCGTCGCTGACGCGTCCCGGCAGGTGGACGAACTCCTGCAGCCCGCGCCGGTCGCGCTCGGCGATGAGCTGCTCGTGGCAGTCGCCGGAGCCCATCAGCTCGAACGCGATGTCGGTGCGGCCGAGGGTGTGCACGAGGTGGTCCGCCGCCGCGAGGACGACGTCGACGCCGTCCTGGGGGCCCATCACGCCGACGTAGGCCGCCAGGTGGCGCCGGCCGCGGCGCAGCTCGGGGTCCGGGGCGACCGGACGCAGGCGCACCGGGTCGGGGCCGGTGCGGACGACGGTCACCCGCTCGGGCTGCTTGCCGCCCCGGGAGCGGGCGAGGGCGGCGTAGGACTCGTTGGTGGAGATCACGTGGTCGGCGGTGTGGAACGTGGCGCGCTCCAGCAGCTCGAGGCCGCGCAGGGCCAGGCCGCCGCGGCCGGGCCAGCGGGAGCGGAACAGCTCCGGGCACAGGTCGTGGTGGTCGAAGACGAACCGGGTGCCGTCGCGCCGCCACAGCCGCCGCGCGATGGCTGCGAAGATGTCCGGCGGGTTGCAGGCCTGCATGACCGCGAACCGTCCGGCCCGGCGGGCGCGGCGCACGAGCCGGTCGGTGGCGAGGAAGGACCAGGCGTACTCGAGGACGTAGCCGAGCGCCCCGCCACCGGGGGCGTACGGCGGATAGGCGTGCACGGTGATGCCGTCGATGACCGACCGGCCGCGCCGGGTGCCGTGGCCGGTCGGGCAGATCACGGTGACGTCGTAGCCGCCGTCGCGGAGGGTCTGCGCCTCCAGCCAGACCCGCCGGTCGAAGGGGACGGGGAGGTTCTGGACGACGATCAGGACGCGGGGGGTCATGGTCTCCACCCCGCTCACCAGGCCACGCCGGCATAGCCGGAGAGCCGCTCGACGTCCTTGCCCAGCCGGCCGACGAGGTCGATGACGTGCGCCGGCGATGCCGCCAGGAGGGCGCTGACCGCGGCCGGCTCGGTCGAGGATACGACCGCGACCTCGGCGCAGGCGAGCGCCTCCTGGGGCGTCGCGGCCAGGATCGCGCTCAGGTGCGGGAGCCGCTGCCGGACGTGCTCGAGGTTGGCGCCGACGAGGCGCTCGGGGTTGATGATCGGGTCCCAGATCCGGACGTCGAAGCCCTTGCCGATCAGCCGCTCGGCGACCTCGACGTACGGGCTCTCGCGCAGGTCGTCGGTGTCCGGCTTGAAGCTCAGGCCGAGCAGCGCCACCGACCGGGCGCCGGTCTCGATGACCTGCTCCACGACGTCGCGGACGACCAGGTCGTTGGTCAGCGCTGTCCCGGCCAGCAGTGGGGCGTCGACGCCGCTCGTGCGGGCGAGGTACTGCAGCGAGCGCAGGTCCTTGGGCAGGCAGCTGCCGCCGTACGCGAAACCGGGGCGCAGGTAGGCCGGCGAGATGTTGAGCTTGGCGTCGGCGACGAAGACCTCCATCACCTCGCGGCTGTCGACGCCGTACCCGCGGAAGACCCGGGCGAGCTCGTTGGCGAAGGAGACCTTGGTCGCGTGGAAGGCGTTGCAGGCGTACTTCAGCGCCTCGGCGGTCGGCACGCTCACCTGGTGGATCGCCGCGTCCGCGAACGTGAAGAGCTCCTCGAGCTGGGCGCGGGTGCGCAGGTCGTCGGTGCCGATGACGACGTACGGCGGCTCCAGGAAGTCGCTGACCGCGCAGCCCTCCCGCAGGAACTCCGGCACCATCGCCGTCCCGACGCTCCAGCCGCTGATCTCGGCCGCGAACACCGGGGCGACCCGCTGGGCGCCGGTGCCGGGCGGCACCGTGGAGCGGATGACCACCGAGTGGTGGCCCGAGCGCGGTGGCGAGACCGTCCACATCACCGCGCGGATGTCGGCGAGCACCCGGTCGAGGTAGGCGAGCTCGGTCTGGCCGTGCTGGCCCGACGGCGTGCCGACGCAGATGAGCGAGACGTCGGCCTGGTGGAGGGCGGACGCGGCGGACGTCGTCGCCCACAGCCGGCCCTCGCGCACCCCCTCCGCGACGAGCTCCTCCAGGTCGGGCTCGACGACCGGGCTGCGGCCCTCGCTGAGCGTGGTGACCTTCCCGCGGTCGACGTCGACACCGACGACCTCGTGGCCGCACGCCGCGAGCCCCGCGGCGGTGACCGTTCCGACGTACCCGAGCCCGAAGACAGCGACCTTCATGTCCACGTCCCCCCACTTCCGATGTGTCCAGCCGATGTGTCCGGCCGATGTGACGGCCGATGTGTCCGGTGTGTCCGTTGCGGCCTCCAACCTCGCCTCGCCGCCGGGGCTCTTCGCGGTGTCTGGCGGAGCGATCCCCGGAATTGGGGAGTGGGCTCGGCGGCTAGGGTGTGCGCCGTGACCTTCGACCCGGGAACTCCGTCCGCCGACGTCCTCGCTGACGACCACCTGCTCTCCGCCTGGCTGGCCGACGCCGCCGGGAAGCGGCTGCTCGAGGTCCGTGAGGAGGGCCTCGAGGGCAAGGCGCTCAAGGACGCCGGCGACCTCGCGGCCCACACGCTGCTGATGGATCTCGTCGCGACCTACCGTCCCGAGGACGGCGTGCTGTCCGAGGAGGGCAAGGACTCCAAGGAGCGTCTCGGCAAGGACCGGGTCTGGATCATCGACCCGCTCGACGGGACCCGCGAGTTCTCCGAGCCGCCGCGCGACGACTGGGCCGTCCACGTCGCCCTCTGGGAGTCGGTGGACGGCGGTCGGCTGACGGCCGGCGCGGTCGCCCAGCCGGCGCTGGGCGAGGTCTTCCACACCGGCCACCCGCCCGTCGTGCCCCCGCGCGACCCGGACGCCCGGCCTCGCATCGCGGTCTCCCGGAGCCGTCCGCCGGCGTTCGTGGAGGCGCTCGCCGAGGAGCTCGGCGCCGAGCTCGTCCCGATGGGCTCCGCGGGGGTCAAGGTCATCTCGGTCGCCCGTGACGTGACCGATGCCTACGTGCACGCCGGCGGGCAATACGAGTGGGACTCCGCCGCTCCCGTCGCCGTCGCCGCGGCCGCGGGGTTGTTCACCTCACGCGTCGACGGTTCGCCGCTGCGCTACAACCAGGACGACGTCTACCTGCCCGACCTCATCGTCTGCCGGCCCGAGCTCGCCGAGCGCATCGTCGCGTTCGTCAAGGAGCACGGCATCGCCTGAACGCCGGCTCGAGCGTGAGGCCGGTCGTCGGCTCAGGCGCGGCCGATGACGCCGCGCGCGGCGAGGTCCTCGAGCGTCGCGTCGTCGTACCCGACCTCGCGGAGGACCTCGTCGGTGTGCTCGCCGAGGTCGGGGACCGGTCCCATCGGGAGCTCGACGTCGCCGAAGGTCATCGGGGGGAGCAGCCCCTCGATGGGGCCGACCGGGGTGTCGACCTTGCGCCACCGCTCGCGGGCCGCGAGCTGCGGATGGTCGACGACGCCCTGGAGGTCGTTGACCTGGGCGGCGGGGACGCCGGCGGCGGCCAGCCGCTCCTCGAGGTCCGCGGTGGCGAACCGCCGGGTCTCGCGCGCGACCGCCTCGTCGCACTCGGCCCGGTGGGCGACCCGGAGGACGTTGGTCGCCAGGTGGGGATGGTCGACGAGGTCGGGGCGGCCGAGGACGTCGGCCATCAGCGCGCGCCAGCCGCGGTCGTTCTGGACGCCGATCAGGATCTCGCCGTCGGCGGTCGGATAGGCGTCGTAGGGCGCGATCGAGGCGTGTGAGAGACCCATCCGGGCGACCTGCTTGCCGCCGTACAGGCGCATGTAGAGCTGGTGGCCGAGCCACTCGACGGTGGCGTCGAACATCGCCACCTCGATCGCCCCGCCGCGGCCGGTCCGCTCCCGGCGGAAGAGCGCGGCGAGGACCGCCTGGCTGACATAGACGCCGGCGGCGATGTCCGAGGTCGGGATGCCGGTCTTGGCCGCGGCGTCGGGCGTGCCCGTCACCGAGACGAGCCCGGCCTCCGCCTGGATGAGCATGTCGTAGGCCTTCCGGTCGCGGAGCGGCCCGGACGAGCCGTAGCCGGTGATGCTCGCGATCACGAGTCGCGGGTACGCCGCCGCCAGCTCCTCCGGGCCGAGGCCGAGCCGCTCGGCGGCGCCCGGCGCGGAGTTCTGCACGAAGACGTCGGCGGAGGCGACCAGGCGCCGGGCGGCGTCGCGTCCCTCGGCGCTCTTGAGGTCGAGCGCCACCGACTGCTTCCCGCGGTTGAGCCACACGAAGTGGCTCGCCAGGCCGCGCACCTCGCCGTCGTAGTGCCGCGCGAAGTCACCCTCGCCGACCCGTTCCAGCTTGATCACCCGCGCGCCCAGGTCGGCGAGGTGGCGCGTGGCGATCGGGGCGGCCACCGCCTGCTCCAGCGAGACCACGGTGATGCCGTCGAGGGGAAGCAGTCCGGACTCGGGTGTGATGGCCGTCATAGCAGCAGCATCGACGTGGCGGGGCCGGGTCGTCCAATACCGAGTGGTGCAGCGACCGTTCGTCGCTGCCTATGCCGTGGCCGGGGCCGCAACGCAGGATCGGGTGATGAGGTTAGGCTCGCCTATGTGACCCCACCTCCTGCTCGCCCCGCCAAGCCCGAGACGCCGCTCGTCGTGACCGCCGCCGAGCGGCTGACGCCCGGAATGGTCCGGCTCCGGTTCCGCTCCGACGACCTGGGTGCCTTCGACGGCAGCGTCTTCACCGACCGCTATGTCAAGCTCGCCTTCGAGACCCCCGACGGCCCGGTGCTGCGGACCTACACGGCCCTCGAGCCCGACCTCGAGCGCGGCACCCTGACGATCGACTTCGTCGTGCACGGCACCGAGGGCGTCGCCGGTCCGTGGGCCGCGCAGGCGCAGCCCGGTGACACGATCGTGGCGCGCGGCCCCGGCGGCGCCTATGCCCCCGACCCCGCCGCGGACTGGCACCTGCTCGCCGGCGACGAGTCCGCCCTGCCGGCCATCCGCGCCGCGCTCGCGGCGCTCCCGGCACAGGCCGTCGGTCACGTCGTCGTCGAGATCGCCGGCGTCGGTCATGAACAGCCGCTCGACGCCCCGGCCGGGGTGGAGGTGACCTGGCTGCAGGGCGGCACCACCACCCATCAGGCGGCCGAGGACGCCTACGGCCACGAGCCGGCGCTGGCCGCCGCCGTACGCGCGCTGCCGTGGCGCGCGGGCCGCGTGCACGCCTTCGTCCACGGCGAGGCACAGGCCGTCATGCACGGCATCCGGCCCTACCTGCTCAAGGAGCGCGGCGTGCCGCGCGAGGACGTGTCGATCTCCGGCTACTGGCGCCGAGGGCGCACCGAGGAGGGCTTCCGCGCCTGGAAGCGTGACCTCGCCGCCGCCGAGACGACAGCCTCGTGAGTGCCGGCGCGGGCCTCAGCGGCCGGTGGAGGAGAAGTGTTGGAAGTCCTTCAGCGAGTGCCAGTCGCCGCCCCAGCCCCAGCCGATCCGCGCGAACGCCCGGGTGACGACGTCGCCGGGATGGATGACGCCGGGCGCGCGGCGTGAGCGGTCGAGGTACGCCGACGCCAGCTCCGGCAGGACCCGGTCGCCCTTGAGGTAGGGGTTCTGGAACGGGTCGACGTCGATCGCCAGCCCGTAGGCGTGCTGGGAGAAGCCTGACGTCTGGCCGGTGCTGGGTCGGCAGACGAACGACTCCGTGTCGTTGCCGTCGCCGGTGGGGTCCCGCTCGAGCTCCGCCTTCGTGGTGATCCGCATCTGCTCGATCGGCCAGCGGGCGTCGTACAACGTGCGGAAGACGGACACCACGTCGTCCGCGACGGCCCGGTTGACCAGCAGCTCGCCGGTGTGGCGTCGGTCGTCGAAGCCCCAGAACGTCAGCCGCACCCAGGCGAGCTCGTCGCGCGAGACCGGGCAGCCGGGCACCCAGGTGGAGCGTGCGAGCACCGCCGTCGGCGCGGTCCGCACGCGGCTGGCGAAGCCCATGCCCGGCAGCATCGGCAGCGTGTCGGGGAGCGTGAACCGGCGGTGGCGTAGGGCGGCGGGCGTGGGGCGTACGACGCCGTACCCGTCCGCCGCGCGGGGCAGCGGCCGCGTCCCCAGCCAGCTCGGCGGGACGGTCCCCGCTGCTGGGCTGCTCGTCCTCGGGCTGCTCGGTGCTGGGCTGCCCGGTGCTGGTGTCTGCGGTGAACGCGTCGCAGACGGCCGCGACGTCCGCGAGGGCGCGGTCTGCACACCCCCGCAGGCCGTCAGGACCGACAGGACGACCAGCAGGACGGTGAGCCAGCGGACGGGACGTCTCACTCGGCTCCGGCCCCGGCCCCGGCGTCGACGTCGAGCACGCCGTCGAGTCCTCCGAGGGCGGCGGCGAGCTCGGGGAGCGACCCGCGCCCCTGCACCTCGATCCACAGGCGTACGACGCCGGCCCGGTGGTGCTCGTCGGGACCGGCGTGCTGGGTGCTGAGATGGCTGACGACGAAGCCCCGCGTCGTGCACTCGGCGACGACCAGGCGCAGGACGCCCTGGCCGTCGCGGTAGTCCAACCATAGGCCCGACGGCGAGAGCCGGGAGCCGGGGAGGCGGCGAACCAGCGCGGTGTAGCCCGGCACGGCGACGAAGTAGAGGACCGTGGTGCCGACGGCGAGCACCGGCAGGCCGCCGCCGGCGGCCGACCCGATGGCGGCGGTGAGCCAGACCGCCGCCGCAGTGGTCAGTCCGGAGACCACGTCGCGGCGGACGAAGATGAGCCCGCCGCCGATGAAGCCGATGCCGCTGACGATCTGGGCCGCGACGCGCGAGGGGTCGAGGACGACGCCGTCGCCGAGCACGTCGGTGAAGGCGTACTTCGACACCAGCATGAAGAGCGCTGCGCCCACCCCGACCAGCGTGTGGGTGCGCAGCCCGGCGGCCTTCTGCCGCAGTTCGCGCTCGAGCCCGATGCAGGTGGAGAGCACGAAGGCGAGGCCGAGCTCGCCGAGCTGGGTCCAGCCCTGGCCGGTCGGTTCACCGAGTGCGAGCGCGTGCATCCGGTCCAGCCTAGCGACGCCCGGCGCCGGCACGGGGAGCGTCGGAGGCTGTCGGTGCGCGGACGTAGACTCGCTTCCACACCCCCGGTTCGTCCTCGAACGGGGGCGCTCGTGTTGTGCGCCGCACCCTTCTTCACGCCCTTCTTCACCCCCGGAGTCATCTGTGCAGCTCTCCGCCCTCGCCGACAAGGTCCTCGCCGAGCCGACGCTCGCCGAGGTCGTCAAGGACGCCGCCGGCGGGCGGGTGCTCGCGCTCGACGTGACCGGACCCGAGGCGCTGCGGCCGTTCCTCGTCACCGGGCTGGTCCGCCAGCAGCGCACGGTGCTGGCCGTCACCGCGACCAGCCGGGAGGCCGAGGACCTCGTCTCCGACCTGCGCGACCTCCTCGAGCCCGACAGCGTGGCCTACTACCCGAGCTGGGAGACCCTCCCGCACGAACGTCTCAGCCCCCGCAGCGACACGGTCGGGCGCCGGCTCGCCGTGCTGCGCCGGCTGGCCCACCCGTCGGCCGGTGACGCCGCCCACGGGCCGCTCCGGGTCGTCGTGGCTCCGGTCCGCAGCGTGCTGCAGCCGCAGGTCAAGGGGCTCGGCGACCTCGAGCCCGTGGAGCTGGTCCCCGGCCAGGAGGCGTCCCTGGACGACGTCGTACGCCGCCTGGCGGATGCGGCCTACAGCCGGGTCGACCTGGTGGAGAAGCGCGGCGAGTTCGCCGTGCGCGGCGGCATCGTCGACGTCTTCCCGCCCACCGAGGAGCATCCGCTCCGGGTGGAGTTCTGGGGCGACGAGGTCGACGAGATCCGGCGCTTCGCGGTCGCCGACCAGCGCGCGCTCGACCCCGTCCAGGGTGGGAAGGCCGACCGGCTCTGGGCGCCGCCGTGCCGCGAGCTGCTGCTCACCGACGAGGTGCGGGCGCGGGCGAAGCGGCTCGGCGAGGAGCACCCCACCCTGATCGAGCTCACCGACAAGATCGCCGCCGGCATCGCCGTTGAGGGCATGGAGTCCCTCGCCCCGGTGCTGGTCGACGAGATGGAGCTGCTCGTCGACCTCATGCCCGAGGAGACCCACGTCCTCGTGCTCGATCCCGAGCGCGTGCGCCGGCGCGCCCACGATCTGGTGGCCACGAGCGAGGAGTTCCTCGGGGCGAGCTGGGCCGCCGCGGCGGGCGGGGGAGAGGCCCCGATCGACCTGGGCGCCGCCTCCTACCGCGAGCTCGGCGACGTCCGCGCCCACGCGATCGCGATCGGTCGCCCCTGGTGGTCGGTCAGCCCGTTCGGCATCGAGGAGGAGAACGCCGAGTCGGCGTCCATGCACGCCGACTCGGCGACGCTTGATGCGGATGTGGTGGGTGTTCCGACCCGCAAGGTGCCGATGCAGCCGGCCCACGCCTACCGCGGCGACGTCGAGGCGGCGATCAAGGACCTCGGCCGCTGGGTCGAGGACGGCTTCCGTGCCGTCGTGGTCCAGCCCGCCCACGGCCCGGCGCAGCGCACCGTCGAGGTGCTCGGCGAGCACGACGTGCCCGCCCGGCTCGCCGACCCCACCGACCCCGAGACCGGCAAGCCGCGCCACCAGGTGGTCACCGTCGTCCAGGCGTGCCTCAACCACGGCTTCGTCGACGAGCCGAGCCGGCTCGTCGTCCTCACGGGCGAGGACATCTCCGGCCAGAAGTCGTCCACGCGCGACATGCAGCGGATGCCGGCGCGCCGCAAGCGCCAGATCGATCCGCTCGAGCTCAAGCCGGGCGACTACGTCGTCCACGAGCAGCACGGCGTGGGTCGCTTCGTGGAGATGAAGCAGCGCGAGGTCGGCGGTGCGACGCGGGAATACCTCGTGCTGGAGTACGGCGCCAGCAAACGCGGCGGACCGGCTGACCGGCTCTACGTCCCGGCCGACGCGCTCGACCAGGTCACGAGGTACGTCGGCGGCGAGCAGCCCAGCCTCGACCGGCTGGGCGGCGCCGACTGGCAGAAGCGCAAGTCGCGCGCCCGCAAGGCGGTCAAGGAGATCGCCGCCGAGCTGATCAAGCTCTATGCCGCGCGCCAGGCGACGAAGGGCTACCAGTTCGGCCCCGACACGCCGTGGCAGCGCGAGCTCGAGGACGCCTTCCCCTTCCAGGAGACGGTCGACCAGCTGACCACCGTCGACGAGGTCAAGAGCGACATGATGAGGCCGGTGCCGATGGACCGGCTGATCTGCGGCGACGTGGGCTATGGCAAGACCGAGATCGCCGTGCGCGCGGCGTTCAAGGCGATCCAGGACGGCAAGCAGGTGGCGCTCCTCGTGCCGACGACGCTCCTGGTCCAGCAGCACTCGACGACCTTCATCGAGCGCATGTCGGGCTTCCCGGTGACCATCCGGTCGCTGTCCCGCTTCCAGACCGACAAGGAGGCGAAGGAGGTCATGGCCGGGCTGGCCGACGGCTCGGTCGACATCGTGGTCGGCACGCACCGGCTCTTCAACAGCGACATCCGGTTCAAGGACCTCGGCCTCATCATCGTCGACGAGGAGCAGCGCTTCGGCGTCGAGCACAAGGAGGCCATGAAACGCCTGCGCACCAGCGTCGACTTCCTCTCCATGTCCGCGACGCCGATCCCGCGCACCCTGGAGATGTCGATCACCGGCATCCGCGAGATGTCGACGATCACCACCCCGCCGGAGGAGCGCCACCCGGTGCTCACCTACGTCGGGGCCTACGAGGACCGCCAGGTCATCGCCGCCGTACGCCGCGAGCTGCTGCGCGAGGGCCAGGTCTTCTACATCCACAACCGCGTGCAGTCGATCGAGAAGGCGGCGGCCAAGATCCGCGAGCTGGTGCCGGAGGCGCGCGTCGCCACCGCGCACGGGCAGATGAACGAGAAGCAGCTCGAGCAGGTCATGCTCGACTTCTGGGAGAAGCGCTTCGACGTCCTCGTGTGTACGACGCTCGTCGAGTCCGGCCTCGACGTCTCCAACGCCAACACGATGATCATCGAGCGCGCCGACACCCTCGGCCTCAGCCAGCTCCACCAGCTGCGCGGCCGTGTCGGCCGGTCCCGGGAGCGGGCCTACGCCTACTTCCTCTATCCGGCCGAGAAGCCGCTCACCGAGACCGCCCACGAGCGGCTCGCGACCCTGGCGCAGCACTCCGACCTCGGCGGCGGCATGGCCATCGCGATGAAGGACCTCGAGATCCGCGGCGCCGGCAACCTGCTCGGCGGCGAACAGTCCGGCCACATCGCGGACGTCGGCTTCGACCTCTACGTCCGGCTCGTCGGCGAGGCCGTCGACGAGTTCAAGCGGGGCCCCGACGGTGGCCCCGAGGAGCTCGGCGAGGTCCGCATCGAGCTGCCCGTGGACGCCCACCTGCCGCACGACTACATCCCCTCCGAGCGGCTCCGCCTCGAGATGTACAAGCGGCTCGCCGAGGTCCGCTCCGACGCCGACGTGGACGCGATCAACGAGGACCTCGTCGACCGCTACGGCCCGCCGCCGCAGGAGGTGCAGAGCCTGCTCCTGGTCGCCCGGTTCCGTGCGCGAGCGCGGGCCGCCGGCGTCAAGGAGGTGACGATCGCCGGCAAGAACGTCCGATTCTTCCCGGTGCAGCTGCCCGACTCCCGCGTCGTACGCCTGCAGCGGCTCTATCCCAAGTCGCTGGTCAAGGCCCAGCTCGACACCATCCTCGTGCCTCGGCCGGTCTCCTCCGGCTTCCCGGCCAAGCCGCTCGACGGCATCGCGCTGCTCGAGTGGGCGGCGCAGGTCATCGACGCGGTCATCGCCCCGAAGGACGCCTGACCGCCGCGGATCACGGGGGCGGCCGGCGCAGGCCGAGGAAGACATTGCCCACCGGGCCCAGCGTCAGTCCGTCCATCGGTCCATGGTCTCGCACATGGCGCGCGGCGTCGCTCTGGCAGGATCGACCCATGACGATGGAGGCGTTCGGAGAGGAGTCGTTCGGGGACGAGCCGCGGTGGGAGTCCGCGCCGGCCTGGCTCTCCGAGGGCGACCTCGCCGCGACCCGCGGCCGCGTGCCGATCCTCTATGTCGAGGCGGTCCCGGTCCGGGTCGACCCCGACGGCCGCGTGAGGGAAGTCGGACTGCTGCTGCGCGGCTCACCCACGACGGGGACGATCACCCGCTCGCTCGTGTCGGGGCGGGTGCTCCACGGCGAGCGGATCCGCGACGCGCTCATGCGCAACCTGGAGAAGGACCTCGGTCCCACCGCGTTCCCGGTGTTGCCGCTCTCGACGGTCCCCGCCGCGGTGGCGGAATACTTCCCCTGGCCCGGCGAGGGGCTCCACGACCCGCGCCAGCACGCCGTCGCCCTGGCCTACGTCGTCCCCGTGTCCGGCGAGTGCCAGCCGCGCCAGGACGCGCTCGAGCTCACGTGGATGAGCCCCGCGGAGGCGGTCGCGGACTCTGTCGCGGCCGAGATGGAGGGCGGACGCGGCGCGCTCCTGCGCCAGCTCCTCCACCACGCGGGCGCGCTGGGCTGACCATGGCCGACAGCGACCGTCGTACGCCGGACCCCGACGCGCCGGGACGGTCGGCGGCCGCGTCGGGGGAGGGCCTCGTCGAGTTCCTCGCCATGATGCGGCTGATGCGGGAGCGGTGCGCCTGGAAGGCCTCGCAGACCCACGGCTCGCTCGCGAAGCACCTCCGGGAGGAGTCCGAGGAGGTGCTCGAGGCGATCGAGGAGGGTGAGCGCACCCACGACTGGGAGCACCTCAAGGAGGAGCTCGGCGACCTGCTGCTGCAGGTCTACTTCCACGCGGCCGTCGCGGAGGAGGCGGGCGAGTTCACCATGGACGACGTCATCGCCGGGCTCGCCGACAAGATGCGCCGCCGCAACCCGCACGTCTTCGGCCCCGAGGCCGACGAGGTCTGGGCGTCGGGCCACCGCTACACGATCGAGGAGATCGAGGAGCTCTGGCAGTCCGCGAAGGCCGCCGAGCGCCGTACACCCTGACCGGTCCAGCTCGGCGCAGCCACTGCGGCGTGACCCGCCCTGCAGGCCAAAGTGTCACGGTGACAGTTGGCGGCGCGCGTGACACTTCGGATGTGTCACTTTGCGGCCAAAGTGTCACCGTGACAGATGCGGTCAGCACGCTATCCACAGGCGCGGCCTACGACGGATGCGGAGCAGCTCGATCGCGTCGATGCTGACGGCATGACCGAATCCGACGACCCGCGCGACTCGCTCGTCTCGTCCCGTGTCCGGCGCCTCGAGGGCGGTGAGCCGCCACATCGCGATCCCGCGCTCACCCGGGTGCGCCGCGGCTACTTTCGCCCGGCGGACGTGAAGCTCTCCATCTCGCAGGCGCACCGTCTGCGGATCTTCGCGACGGCTGATGCGCGCGCCACTGAGCTGATCTTCACCCACGCCTCGGCGGCAGCGCTGTGGGGCGCTCCACAGCTGGCGGCAGACCTCTCCGATGTTCATGTCACGCAGCCGGGCCGGGCCCGGCGTACGACGGCGGGCGTTCGCGTGCATCGCGCGGCGATCCCGGATGAGCACGTCATCACCCTGGCCAACGGACTCCTGGTGGCGTCCCGCGCCTGGGCCGCCGTCCAGATTGCCGCCAGTGGTTCTCTGCCCGGCGTCCTGCTGCCGCTCGACCACCTTGTCCGTGAGATCGCGGCCGAGCGGGGGCAGAACCACGATGAGGTCATCGAGTCGCTCGTCGGGCTCGTCCCGCGGGGGTCGAAGGGCCGCGCTCGCGCGGAGCGTCACCTGAGATTCGCGGATGCTCGTTCCGGATCGGCCGGCGAGTCGCTCAGCCGGGGCCAGATGCGACTGCTGGAGGTGCCCATGCCTGACCTGCAGGTGCGGTTCCCGCGTGGCGACCAGCCCGGTGACGATGTCGTGGACTTCGACTGGCCAGCGCTGGACACGTTCGGTGAGTTCGACGGCGAGGCGAAGTACTTCGCTGCCGAGTTCACGCAAGGCCGGTCGGCGGCTGAGGTCCTCTGGGACGAGAAGTCTCGGGAGGACCGGATCCGGCGTCACCGCCCGCGTGGCGTGCGGTGGGGCTGGAAGGACGCGTTATCGCGTCACCGGCTCGCCCGGATCCTCGCGGCGGCCGGCATCGTGCCGTTGCGTCGTACGTGTGAGTGACCACGCGGAGCCGATGCGGCTGCAGACCTCGACGGCCCCGCGGACCAAAGTGTCACCGTGACAGTTGCGGGGTTGGGTGACAGTTCAGAGCTGTCACTCCGCGCCAGAACTGTCACGGTGACACTTTGGGTCTCTGTGCGGGTCGCTGTGCGGGGCCCCCGACGCCGACTCGGAGGGCTCAGGCCCAGGCGACGGCGGTCTCGACCTCGACGCGCGGCAGCCGGTCGAACCAGGGGCTCTCGCCCGGGTGGCCGATGTTGACGACCATGAGGGTGGTCCAGTCGCCCTCGGGGAAGAATTCCTTGTCGATGCCGTCCTTGTCGTAGCCGGCCATCGGGCCCGCGGCGAGACCGGCGGCGCGGGTCGCGAGGATGAACGCACCGGCCTGCAGCGCGGCAGAGAAGTGGCCGGCGCCGTGGCGGGCGTCCTCGTCGGCCGCGAAGTAGTCCTTCATCTCCGGCTTGATCGGGAAGACGGTCGGGATCTGCTCGTGCCAGTTCTTGTCGTAGGCGATGATCGCGGTCGCGGGCGCGGCGGCGGTCTTGGCTTGGTTGCCCTCGGCCATGTGCTTGAGCAGCCGCTCCTTGCCCTCGGGCGTGCGCACGAAGACGACGCGCATCGGCTGGGTGTTCGCCATGGTGGGCGTCCAGCGGGTGAGCTCCCAGATGTCGGCGAGCTCCTCGTCGGAGACCGGGGTGTCGGCGAAGGTGTTGGACGTGCGGGCGCCGGTGAAGACGATCTGGCGGCCGCGCTCGTCGAGCTTCTCGAGGGAGATGGTGTCGGTCATACTGCTCGCAACTCCTGGGTGGCTAGGGATATTCCCGCTGCTTCTGAAATCAGAGTAACACCCGATTCCGTGGCGAGACGGGGTAGTGTTGCTCACATGAGCACGTCCGAGATCGTCCACGAGCCCAAGGCCTGCAACGCGGCGCTGGCCCGCGCGTTCGGCTTCCTGGGCAAGCGCTGGAACGGCGTCCTTCTCGGCACGCTCACGACCGGCCCGATGGGCTTCGCCGAGCTCAAGCGGGCGGTCCACGGCATCAGCGACTCGATGCTCTCCGAGCGGCTCGCCGAGCTGGGGGCCGCGGATCTCGTCGTACGCCGCGTGGACGCCGGTCCTCCGGTGTCGGTGCACTACGAGCTGACCGAGTCGGGCCAGGCTCTCCTGCCCGCGCTCGAGGCGCTCACGACCTGGGCGGAGAACAACCTGCCCGCGCAGGGCTGCGCCGAGGTGCGACCCGAGGCGTGACCCGCGGCTGATCCGGATGCCGGCGGGGCACTAGGCTGCTGCGGCACTCGTCTTCACCACCCACCTTC
>NZ_JBFPJR010000055.1:0-16767 GCF_040838215.1 Nocardioides eburneus
ATGAGGGCCGGTGGCCTGGCCGCGCTCGCAGGGATGTACTCCCTCGTCAGCGCCAACATCTGTCGCCCACGCCTCTACCTGTCACGGTGACACTTTGGGCGGGCGTGCCCGCGCCGGCGGCTCACCGACGATCAACCCAGGAGCATGGCGGCGAGGTACTCCAGCCGCTCGTACGCCGACGTGGGATGCGGCGCGAGCGTGGTGGCCCCGTCGGCGACGACGAGCTTCCACCAGGTCGGTCCCGCGGAGACCAGCAGCTCGGCGGTCCCCTCCCCGTCGCACATGACGGGGGCCGGGACGAGCTCGGGCGTGCCGAGCGCGCGCAGGACGCCGGCCTCGGCCGTGTCGCCGGCCAGCGTCTCCCGCGCCAGGGCCACCAGCGCCTCGGGCGCGTCCGGGACCGCGGTGGCTCGCAGGGCCTGCAGCCGGGGCTCGGCCTCCGGGCTGAGCAGCACCTCGACGTCGTACCTCCCCCGCTCCGCGGGGACGACAACGAGTGCGTGCGCCATCGCCCGCGACCAGGATGCGCCGACCGGGCGGTCCAGCGGCAGCCCGACCTTCGCCCGCGCCTCGCGCAGTTGGACCCGGCGCTCGGCGTCGGGCACGTCGAGCGGGACGTTGTCGGCGAAGCGGGCCGGGTCGGCGAAGACCTCCTCGCCCTCGGTGTCGAAGGTGCGCAGTCGCTCGACCGCGTGCTCGAGCGCCTCGTCGAGCCGGTCCCGCAGACCACGGACGGGGGCCGACCAGCGGGCGGTCCCCTGCCCGTCGAGCACCTGCCGCACCAGCAGCCGGGTCGCCGTCATGGCCTGCTCGTAGGCGCCCGCGTAGGTCCCGTTGCTCAGCGTGACGACGCCGAGACCGGTGGCCGGGTGCCACACCATCCGGGAGCCGTAGCCCGGATAGCCACCGGAGTGATGGACGATCTGTCCGAGCCGCGCGTCGTGGTCGACCATGAGGCCGTAGCCGTAGCCGGTCGCGACCGCGCCGAGCCCGGGCTCGGCGCCCCAGACGGCCAGCCGGCCCTCCACGCCCGCGACTCGGTGGAGCTGCTGCATCTCCCGCCGCGACGCCTTCGACAGCGGGTGGCCGTCGCGACCGGGCCGGAAGGCCGCGGTGAACCCGCCGACCCAGCGGGCCAGGTCGGTCACCGAGCTGTGCAGCCCACCCATGGCGGAGAACGCGCCCGGCGGCACGGGCGCCACCTCGTGCCACCCGTCGGAGCGCTTCACATGGCCCGGGACGCGGTCCGCGCGGTCGCCGGGGTCGTACGCCGACGACGTCATCCCCAGCGGTGCGAGCAGCTCGGCCTCGACGAACCGCCGGTTCGCGCCCTCCGCGGTGTCCCCGCCCGTGACGTTCTCGATCACCCGGCCGAGCAGGGCGTAGCCGAGGTTGGCGTACTCGAAGCCCGTGCCCGGCTCGCGCCCGGTGGCGAAGCCGCCGTCGAGGAACGTGCCGAAGGCGTCGTACGACAGCGACTCCTGGCGGTCGCCCCACGGGTCGTCGGTCGGGAGGCCGGCGGCCATGGTGAGCAGCAGGCGGAGAGTGACGGCCGGGCTGTCGGCGGAGTACGGCGGCTGGTCGACCAGCTCGGGGACGTACTGCGCCACGGTCTCGTCGAGATCCACGAGCCCGCGGTCGCGCAGCAGCAGGAGCGCGGCGGCGGTGAACGACTTCGACATCGACGCGATCCGGAAGACGCTGTCGACACCGGGCGGGGTGGTGCCGTCGAGGTCGACCGAGCCGAACGCCCCGGTGTGGACGAGCTCGCCGTCGCGGACGACGGCGTAGACGAGCCCGGGCGTGAGCCCCTCGTCGAAACGCCGTGCGAACAGCTCGTCGACGACGCCGGTCTCAAGGCTCACGCGGGGACTCCTTCGGCGGTGGAGGCAGGTGACCGCGCGACGTACTCCTCCGCCTTGGCCCGCGCCTTGGCCGCCAGCGCGTCGACGACGAGCAGGCGGGGCAACAGCGACCGGTCGGTCGTGAGCGCGCGGAACATCTCGCTGACGCTCACGCCGTGGCCGGGCCGGTGGACGACCTCGATCGCGTCCCCGGCCCGGATCGTGCCCTCCTCGAGGACACGGAAGTAGGCGCCGGGGCGCGCCTCCGCAGTGAACCGCTTCATCCAGCGGGTGTTGTCATAGCCGGAGAGGCCCATCCACGCCTGGAAGTTGACGCAGGGTATGCGGACATAGCAGATCTCGAGCAGCGCGCTCCCGATCCGCCACCGCTCCCCCACCTCGGCGGCGTTCACGTCGAGGCCGCGGGTGGTGAGGTTCTCCGCGAACCCACCGTCCCCGATCGGCCGCCCCAGCCGCTCGGCCCACAGGTCGAGGTCCTCGCGCGCGAAGGCGTAGACCGCCTGCTCCGGGCCGCCGTGGAACCGCCGGTCGCCGGTCCCGTCGCCCTCGAGCCCGAGGGCGCGTACGGCGACCGGCCCGCTCACGGGCCGCTTGCCCATCGCGGTCCGGCCGGTCTCGGCCCACACGGCGTCCTGCGGCAAGGAGACGTTGACGGAGACGAGCGAAGGCGGCATGCCGGCATCCTCGCAGAGGAGCCCGGCACGCCGCCTTCGAGATCCGTCAACGCGTCACGGCACGCGTCATCGGAGCCGGTGTCACGGGCTGACCTGGCCCGGGGAGCTGCTGCCGGCGACACGGTTCTCGGCGTCGACCATCCAGGCGAGCTGCTCGAGACGCTCGAGGATGGTGTGCAGGAGGTCGGCCGTCGTCGGGTCCTCCTCGTCGACGTCGTCGTGGATCTTGCGAGCGGTCTTCGCGACGCCGTACAGCGCGGCGACCGTCAGGTCGACCGTGGTCGCGGTGTCGACCTCCCCGCTCGGGAACGGCGGGAGCGTCGTGCTCGCCGACACGGTGCCGGAGCGGGCGTCGGGCAGGGCGTAGACCGCGCGCATCCGCTCGGCCACGTCGTCGGTGAAGCCACGGGCCGCCTCCACGACCTCGTCGAGCTGGAGGTGGAGATCGCGGAAGTTGCTCCCGACGACGTTCCAGTGCGCCTGCTTGCCCTGGAGCGCCAGCTCGGTCAGGTCGACGAGGAGCTGCTGCAGATGCCCTGCGAACTGCTCGGAGGCACGGAAGGCCGGGTGGGAGGCGTGGGTGGTCTGGGAGTTCTGCGTCTGGGTCACGTCGTTCTCCTTTCGTCGACGTTCACCGGTAGCCGGGCGGCCACCGCTCCATGCTGCCCCCGGCCGCCTCGGGCTGTCGCGTGCGTCACGCCCTCGGCTCGTCATTCCTGGACAGCCTTCGCGAGTGCGAGCTGCGCCGTCACCCGGTCCCGGTCCGCCGTGACGGCGAACCGTGTCCCTGCGGTGGGCCTGGCTCAGCCGTCCCGACGCGCCGCCATCTCGGCGAGCACGGCGCGGAGCTCGGCGCGCTCGGCCGCGAGCGCGGCGTCCTGGGCGAGCACCTCCTGCCGGAGACGCTCGTCGTGGGGCTCGTTCACTTCTTGGAGGACTTGTCGGTGGAGGGCTGCGTGGTGGAGAGCGCGGCGACGAAGGCCTCCTGGGGGACCTCGACGCGGCCGACCATCTTCATCCGCTTCTTGCCCTCCTTCTGCTTCTCCAGCAGCTTGCGCTTGCGGGTGATGTCGCCGCCGTAGCACTTGGCGAGGACGTCCTTGCGGATCGCCCGGATCGTCTCGCGGGCGATGACGCGCGCGCCGATGGCCGCCTGGATCGGCACCTCGAACTGCTGCCGTGGGATCAGGTCCTTGAGCTTCCCGGCGAGCATGACGCCGTAGCCGTACGCCGCGTCGCGGTGCACGATGGCGCTGAACGCGTCGACCGGCTCGCCCTGGAGGAGGATGTCGACCTTCACCAGGTCGGCCGCCTGGTCGCCGGCGAACTCGTAGTTGAGGCTGGCGTAGCCCTTCGTCCGGCTCTTGAGCTGATCGAAGAAGTCGAACGCGATCTCACCCATCGGCAGGGTGTAGCGCATCTCGACCCGGTCCTCGGAGAGGTAGTCCATCCCTTGCAGCGTGCCGCGCTTGTTCTGGCACAGCTCCATGATCGTGCCGATGTAGTCGGCCGGCGCGAGGATCGTCGCGTTGACGACCGGCTCACGGACCTCGGCGATCTTGCCCTCGGGATATTCGCTCGGGTTGGTCACGGTGTGGACGGACCCGTCCTCCATCGCCACCTGGTAGACCACGTTGGGGGCGGTCGAGATCAGGTCGAGGTTGAACTCCCGCTCAAGCCGGTCGCGGGTGATCTCCATGTGGAGCAGACCGAGGAAGCCGCAGCGGAAGCCGAAGCCGAGCGCTCCCGACGTCTCGGGCTCGTAGGTGAGCGCGGCGTCGTTGAGCTGCAGCTTGTCGAGCGCCTCGCGCAGGTCGGGGTACTGGTCGCCGTCGATCGGGTAGAGCCCGGCGTAGACCATCGGGTTGGGGTGCTGGTAGCCGCCCAGCGCCTCGGTGGCCGACGCGGCCTGGGTCGTGACGGTGTCACCCACCCGGGACTGGCGCACGTCCTTCACGCCGGTGATGAGATAGCCCACCTCGCCGACGCCGATGTGGTCGGCCTTCACCTGCTCGGGACTGATCACGCCGAGCTCGAGCAGCTCGTGGGTCGCACCGGTCGACATCATCTTGATCCGGTCGCGGTGGCTCAGCTTGCCGTCGACGACCCGGACGTAGGTGATCACGCCGCGGTAGGTGTCGTAGACCGAGTCGAAGATGAGGGCGCGGGCGGGGGCGTCCGCCCTCCCCACGGGCGGTGGTGTCTGCGCCACGATCTCGTTGAGCAGCGCCTCGACGCCGAGACCGGTCTTCGCGCTCACCTGGAGCACGTCCTCGGGGTCGCAGCCCACCAGGTTGGCCAGCTCGGCGGCGTACTTCTCCGGGTTGGCCGACGGCAGGTCGATCTTGTTGAGGACGGGGATGATCTGCAGGTCCGCGCCCATCGCGAGGTAGAGGTTGGCGAGCGTCTGCGCCTCGATCCCCTGGGCCGCGTCCACGAGCAGGATCGCCGCCTCGCACGCCTCCAGCGACCGGCTGACCTCATAGGTGAAGTCGACGTGGCCGGGGGTGTCGATCATGTTGAGGACGTACGTCGTGCCCGTGGCCTCGCCCTCGGTGACGGTCCACGGCATGCGGACGGCCTGTGACTTGATCGTGATGCCGCGCTCGCGCTCGATGTCCATCCGGTCGAGGTACTGCGCCCGCGCGCTGCGCTCGTCGACCACCCCGGTGAGCTGCAGCATCCGGTCGGCCAGGGTCGACTTGCCGTGGTCGATGTGGGCGATGATGCAGAAGTTGCGGATGATCGCCGGATCGGTGGACCCGGGCTGCGGTGCGGAGGTGGTGGGCACAGTCTGCTTTCGGGGTGTCACGGAGTGGACGCGGGCTGTTCCCGCGATTCTCCCACGCTCAGTACTGGTGGAACCAAAGCGACAGGTACGTCGAGGTCCCGGGGCAGGTCACGTCCCTGTCCCGGTCGCCCTCGACCCACTGCGCGAGTGCGGCGGTGCCGCCCTGGAACATCCGGCCGGCGCCGCAGCGGCGCAGCGCCTCCGCCCGCGACGTCCCGCCCGCCGGCCGCCACTCGGGCAGGCCGAGCCGCAGGTCACCGACGACCCGCTGCCACAGCGAGGCGATCGAGTAGACGCCCACCCGCACCCCGCCGTCGGTGTAGCCGCGGACCGCTCCCTGGACCACGGCCGCGTTCGCCCGGACGTCGCTCGGCCAGTCGAAGTCCGGCACCGGCTCGACGTCGAGCCAGACGATGGGGCTGGTCAGGCCCGCGCGACGCATGGTGGCGAGGTTGAACCGCGCCTGCTGGTAGCCCACGTTGGCGAGCCGGCCCGCGGTGGTCGACGCGTCGAACGGGCCGGTGCGGCCGTAGCGTGCGAGGTCGTCATCGACCGGAGCGCTGATCACCGAGTAGGCGGCCGCCAGGAGGTGTCGCTGCTCGACCCACGCGACCTGGGAGCCCAGGCACGGGTTGGCATGGAAGCCGGGACCGTTGGTGAGCCCGAGGACGACGAACTCCGCCGACCCGAGCGGCATCGGCTTGCCCTGCCCCTGCTTCTGCGGGATCCCCGTCCCGGGCGGGCACTGCGGCCAGCTCACGTCCCCGCCCTCGACGATCCCGCGCTGCTGCGGGGTGGGCAGGTCGGGGACCGAGAGCGAGTACGACGGCGTGGCGGGCGTCGCGGTCGAGTCGCTGCCCCTCGGGCTCGCGCCCGTGGTCGGCCGGCCCGCGTCCGTCGCGCTCCCCGAGGGCGCGGGACCCGACGACGGCCCCGTCGTCGGTGGCAGTCCCGACGTCGTCGCCGTCGCCGCGGCGGCCGACTCCGGCGTCGCGTCCTGCGCCGCGCAACCGCCCGTGGCGACCGTCGCGGCCAGGAGCAGTGCCGTGGCGGCGTACCGGAGTCCCCTCATCGCCGCGATCCTGCCATCCCCCACCGCCGAGAGGTCACCCGTTCCAACCGAGAAGTCACCCGTTCCGCCCGAGAAGCCGGCCAGGCGCCCGAGCGAGGTCGCTGAGGAGCACCTGAGAGGGTTGGAACTGCGTCCCATGCATGGCGGAGGATGAGCGGGTGACGACCCCGAACCCCACTCTGGCGCTCCCGACGATCCCGCACGGTCGGACGGCGCGCCGCCTCGAGTGGGTCCACCTGCCGCCGCTCGTCCGGCGCGAGGTGGAGCGCAGACTCGGCGCGAAGGTCGTGGCGGCTCAGTCGCAGGACGCGGGCTTCACCCCTGGAATGGCGGCGGTGCTGACCTGCGCGGACGGGTCGCGGCACTTCGTGAAGGCCGCCTCCGCGAAGGCGCAGCGGATGTTCGCCGAGGCCTACCGCGAGGAGGCTCGGAAGCTGAAGACGCTCGCCGGCTGGATCCCGGCACCGCGGCTGCGGTGGTCCCACGAGGCCTACGACTGGGTGCTGC
Source organism: Nocardioides eburneus (assembly GCF_040838215.1). Taxonomy (NCBI): domain Bacteria; kingdom Bacillati; phylum Actinomycetota; class Actinomycetes; order Propionibacteriales; family Nocardioidaceae; genus Nocardioides; species Nocardioides eburneus. The sequence goes on from NZ_JBFPJR010000055.1 coordinate 6,910, forward strand.
TCTGCTTCGAGTACGTCGAGGGTCGTGCGCCCCAGCGGCCGTGGACGTCGTCCGAGCTGGCCGCGGTGTCCGACCTCCTCGTCGAGACCGCCGGCGCCCTGACCCCGCCACCCGGGTCGGGTTGGCGGACGTTCGCCGAGGAGCATGCCGCGTTTCCGGATCTCTGGGACCGGCTCGGCCACCTGCCCCATGCCGCCGAGGCCGCCGAGCTGGCCGCCGGCTTCGCCGACCACACGGCCGGGGAGACGCTCGTCCACCTCGACGTGCGCGACGACAACGTCCTCATCCGCCCGGACGGCTCGGTGCTCCTCTGCGACTGGAACTGGCCGGTCCTCGGCGCGGCCTGGCTCGACTCGCTCATCCTGCTCATCGGGCCGCGTGGCGACGGCGTCGACGTCGAGCGCCACGTCGCCGGCCACCCACTGCTCGGCGCGGTCGAGCCCGTGGCCGTCGACAGCGTGCTGGCGCTGCTGGCCGGCTACTTCCTGGCGTGTGCTGCCGACCCGGTGCCGTCCTTCTCACCGTACGTCCGGGCGGTGCAGCAGTGGCAGGGCGACGTCTGCCTCGACTGGCTCGCCGAGCGGCGCGGGTGGTGAGCGACAGGTGGACCGCCACTGATTTGAGAGCGTCCGAACGCCGCTGTTAATCTTGGTGTCCGCGTGTTCGCGTAGGCCTCTCCCCTCTCATTCCCCCGAGAGGCCGGATGAGAGCCCGCACCATCACACACGTCGAAGTCTGGAGAGCACGAGCCACATGGCCAACATCAAGTCGCAGATCAAGCGCAACAAGCAGAACGAGAAGCGCCACGAGCGCAACAAGGCGGTCAAGAGCGAGCTCAAGACCGTGATCCGCAAGTTCCGCGAGGCCGCTGCGGCCGGCGAGAAGGACTCCGCCGTCGAGCTGGGCAAGGCCGCCGCGCGCAAGCTGGACAAGGCCGCCTCGAAGGGCGTCATCCACAAGAACCAGGCCGCCAACCGCAAGTCGGCCATCGCCAAGCAGGCGTCGTCGCTCTGAGCCCCGCGCTCCCGTAGCCGACACCGAGGGCCCGTCTCCGCAGGAGACGGGCCCTCGTCGTTGGTCGACCTCCCCTGGGCCGGCGCACCGGACCGTGCGCCCAGGACCAGCAGACGACGTCAGCGCGCCGCGCGCAGCGCGGCGAGAGTGAGGACCAGGCGCTCCATGGTGTAGGACGGGTCGCCGGCGGCTCCCTTGAGGTCGGCGTCCGCCGCGGCGACCGCCCGAATGGCCCGGGCGACGCCGTCGGGGCTCCAGCCGCGGGCGAGCGTGGCGATCGACTTCGCCTTCCACGGCGGCATCCCCGACTCGCGGTTGCCGGCGACGTGCTGGGCGACTGACCGCAGCTGGCCTGCGACGGTCGCGAGGATGTAGACCGGCGAGGTGCCGCTCTCGAGCGACCAGCGGAGCTCCTCGAACGCCTTCACGCGGTTGCCGGCGATCATCGCATCGGCGATGACGTAGTTCTTCACCTCGGCGCGACCGCCGAAGTACTGCTTCACGTGGTCCTCGGTCAGCGAGGAGCCCTGGAAGTCGTTGACCAACTGGTCGGCGGCCGCGGCGAGCGCACGGAGGTTCTCCCCCACCGCCTGGACAAGGAACTCCGCACCGGGCTGGTCGATCCGGCTCCCGTGGGCACGGACCTCGCTGGTCACGAAGTCCGTGAACGCCCGACCCCGCGGCTCCTCGGACTTGTGCTCGGCGACGGTCGGCAGCTTCCGCAGCTTGGTGAGCGTGCCGCTGCCCTTCGGCCCGCCGCCGTGGACGAGCACGAGGGCGACCTCCTCCGACGGCGCCGCGGCGTAGTCGAGCAGGCCCGCCACCGACTCGTCCGGAAGGTTCTCCAGGCCGCGCACGACCACGCACCGGATGCTGGAGAAGAGCGACGGGGCGCTCAGCTCCCCCAGCGTCGCGAGGGTGAGCTCCGCCGCGCTGGCGTCCGACACCTCGGCCTCGGCGTCGTACGCCCGGACCGCGGCGCGCACCGCCTGCACCGTCCGCTCGGAGAGGAACTCCTCCTTGCCGGTGACCAGCGTGACCCGGCCGAGGACGTCTGCTGCGCGGGGCTTGGGAGGTGCGGCTGCCATGGTGGGACCAGCCTGCCACAGCGCACCGACACCGTCGCTACCGTGCTCGTGCCACGCACGGCACTAATGGGTGACGACGACGGGACCGCCGGAGGAGCCCACGACGGCGAGCGACCCGTCCTGGTCGGTGCGGTAGACCCGGACGCCCGCCTGGGCGAGCGGGTCGAGCGTCGAGGCCGCGGGATGCCCGTAGTCGTTGTGGGCGCCGACCGAGGTCAGCGCGACGGTGGGATGGAGCGAGAGCAGCCAGGACTCGTCCTGATAGCGCGACCCGTGGTGGGGCACCTTGAGCACGTCGACGTGCAGGCCCGGGACGCTCCGCGCGATCGCGGCCTGACCCTCGGGTTCGACGTCGCCCGCGAGCAGCAGGGAGAGTCCGTGGCTGACGACGAGGAGGACGACGCTGGCCTCGTTCGCCGTCGAGCCGTCGCCCGGGCCCTGCGTCGGCGAGTCGGCCGTCGGCCACAGCACCTGCAGCGTGACGTCGCCGACCGTCGCGGTGGCGGCGTACGGCGCCGGGTGGGGCACCACACCCGCGGCCACCGACGCTCGCGAGACCGTCGCCACCCCCTCCGGAGGATCCTGCAGCCTGGTCGTCCAGATGTCTCCGACCCGTCGGCCGGCGAGCACACCGTCGATCCCGTCGACGTGGTCGGCATGGAAATGGGTCAGCACGAGCAGCGGCACCGTGCGGATCCCGAGGTCGTCGAGGCAACGGTCCATCGGGTCGGGATCCGGCCCGGCGTCGACGACGATCGCGCTGTGCGAGCCGGTCGAGACGACGAGACCGTCGCCCTGCCCGACGTCGCACATGACCATGACCCACCCGTCCGGCGGCCAGCCGGGTGTCGGCAGACGCACCAGCGAGACGCCGACCAGCACCAGGCACGACGCCGCGCCCGCGATCCGGTGACGCAGCACCACGGGTGCACCGAGCGCGATCACCACGCACACCACGACGAGGACCAGGAGCGCGAGGGGCCCCGTCCCCCAGCCGACGCCGGCGGTCGGGAGCCGCGCTCCGTGGTGGGCGACCGTGATGATCCACGCCACGCACCACGAGGCGAGGGTGCCCGAGAGCGCGCCGAGCGGTGCCCACACGAGGCCGAGGAGGCCTCCCAGCAGTCCGAGCACGGTCGCCGGTCCGACGGCCGGCTCGGCGAGCAGGTTGGCACCGACCGCGACAAGGCTCACCTGTCCGGAGATCGCGGCGACCAGCGGCGTGCATGCCAACTGCGCGGCGGCGGGCACGGCGATCGCCTCGGCTGCCCACCGCGGCAGCCAGCGCGCCAGGGCGTCACGCCACGGCGGACCCAGCAGCAGGATCCCCGCGGTCGCGACCACCGAGAGCGCGAAGCCGACCGAGCGGGCGAGCCCGGGGTCGAGGAGCAGCAGCGCGAGCAGCGACGCCCCGAGTGAGCGCAGTGCGCGCTGGCGTCCGTGATGGCCCATCGCGAGCAGCCCCACCGTGCCCATCGCCGCGGCACGCACCACGCTCGGCTCGGTCCGGGCAAGGACCACGAAGCCGGCGATGCCCGCCGCCCCCACCGCGTAGAGCCAGCGGCCGCGGACGCGGCACCACCGCGCGAGAACGAGCAGGAACCCGACGACGAGCGTGAGGTTCGTCCCGGAGACCGCCAGGAGATGGGTGAGGCCGGTGGCGCGGAAGTCATCGGCCAGCGTGTCGGACACGTCGGCGTCGTCGCCGTCGACCAGCGCAGGGACGAGCGCGGCCTGATCGGCCGGCCGGTGGGCGACAGCCCCACGCACCGCGCCGCGGAGCCGGCCCGAGAGTCGCCACCACACCCCAGGCTCGTCGGTCACGGTCGGGTCGTCGGCGACCAGGAGCGCCGCCACGTCGTCGGAGTCCGCCTCGACCAGTTCGCCGCGGGCCGTCACCGTCGCGCCGAGCGGCACCGTCCGCCATGAGTCGTCGCCGAGACCGAGGACCGGCACGGACAGGCGGTAGTTGGTGCCCCGCGCCGACATCGCCCGCACACGGAGGTCGACAAGCTCCTCGGTCGCGTGCGCGCCGACAACCGTCCGCGGGTCGCTCGTCACGACCGCCGTCACCCGCACGAGCGTTCCCCGCTCGGCCAGCGCGGCCACCGGGTTGTGCCCGACCCGGCCGGCGTGGAGGGCCGCCACCGCCGCCGCGCCGAGCAGCACCGCGACGACCGCCGCGACGGTCGCCCGGCTGCGTCGTGCGACCCCGAGGGCGAGCCCGAGAGCGACCAGAAGCAGCAGAGCCGCCCCGAGGACCGGCCGCGGGAACGCCGTCTCGCCGACGAGCACCGGGCCGGACAGTGCACCGATCCAGGCCACCGCGCCCAGCGCGGGCAGACGCAGGTCCCTCACCCGCCGCCACCCGTCAGACCGTGACGTAGGGCGTCAGCTTGGCCAGCGTCTTTTCGCCGATGCCGTCGATCTGGAGCAGCTCCTCGACCGAGGTGAAGCCGCCGTTCTCCTCCCGCCAGTCGATGATCGACTGCGCCGTGACCGGGCCGACACCGGGCAGCGTCTCGAGCTCCTCGGCCGACGCGGTGTTGAGGTTGACCAGCGACGTCGCGCCGGGCGCGGGCGACCCGGCGGTGGACGGCGGCGCCCCCGCCGACCCCGACGCTCCGCCGACGACGACCTGCTGTCCGTCGGACAGGACCGCCGCCAGGTTGAGACCGGCCAGGTCACGGCGCTTCCGTGGCCCGCCTGCCGCCTTGATCGCGTCGATGACCCGCGCTCCGGCGGGCAGCACGGCGATCCCGGGCCGCTTGACCTTGCCCTCGACGTCGACCGTCACGGTGGCGCCGGCCGAGGCGGCCTCCGACCCGTCGACCGTGGCTGGGCCTCCCGCGCTCGCGACGCCGCTCGGCGCCACCACCGGCGCGGTCGGCGATGGCGAGGGCGCTGCTCCACCGGAGAGGTCGACGAGCGGCGTCCCCGACGCGCCCGTCGCGACGACCGGGGCCGGGGCCGCCGAGGAGTCCGACCGAATCACCCACCAGCACGTCACGGCGAGAGCGGCCGCCACCGCCAGCGCCACGACCACGAGCTGCCACGGGCCGAGACCGACGCGTCCTCGCACCGGCGCCGGCACGAGCGCCGCGAGCGGGAGGACCCGTCGCCGCCGCGCGGCATGTCGCCCCGGCACGGGCACGGCCGGCACGTCGTCGGCCGCCGCGAGGTCACGCACCGCGTCGGCGTCGTCGGCCTCAGCCGCCGGCCACTCCTCGCCGGCTCCGGGCACCTGGGTGTGGCCGGCCCACCAGACCTCGTCCGGCTCCGCAGACGCGGGCTCTTCCGCGACCGGCGAGGCCCACTCCTGGGCCAGCTCGGCACGCAACAGCTCGAGCCGTCGACGGACGACGTCGTGGTGCTCGGGGGCGGTTCGGGTGCGCATGCCGGGAACGCTAGGTGCGCCCCCGGACGTACGACGGCGGGCCGGCGCCGCCCTGGGGACGACGCCGTCACGAACGACCCTTGTGGACGGCTCCTGGCGCGCGACAGCCGGAACCGGGGTCGCTCGGACTCAGAGCGCGGGCGCCACGACGACCGCCAGCATTCCCGGTCCGGCATGAGCGCCCAGGACGGCGCCGAGTTCGCCGCACCGGACCTCGCGCGGCCCCAGGGCCTCGGCGATACGGCTGGCGAGGTGGTCGCAGAGCTCACCCGCGCGCTCGGCGGCGCCGAGATGGGCGACGACGACCTCGACCGGTCCGTCGGCCGCCGCCTCGACGGCCAGTTCCTCCAGCCGGGCGAGCGCGCGTGCGGCGGTCCGGACCCGCTCGTGGAGCACCACGCGGCCGTCGTCGATCGTCAGCAGCGGCTTCACGGCGAGCGCCGAGCCGAGAAGGGCCGCGGCGGCGCCGATCCGGCCACCACGCCGCAGGTGCTCGAGGGTGTTCACATAGAAGTAGGACTGCGTAGCCGCGGCACGTGCGAGCGCCGCCTCGACGGCCTGCTGGGCGGTCCCCCCGCTCGCGACCCGCGACGCGGCCGCGAGCACCGCGAACCCGAGGCAGGGCCCCACCCCGCGCGTGTCGACCACCGTGACCGGCACCGGTGCGGTGCGCGCGGCGATCTGGGCGGACTCGAAGGTCCCGCTCATCTCGGCGGAGAGGTGGAGGGAGATGACCTCGTCGTAGCCTTCGCCCGCGAGCCGGTCGTAGACCTCCCCCAGCAGGGTCGGCGAGGGCCGCGAGGTCGAGACCTTGCGGCGCCCCGTCAGCGCCTCGCTGATGGCCTCCGGCGAGGTCTCGGGCAGCCCCTCGTCGTACGCCTGGCCGTCGAGCACCACCTGCAAGGGGACGACGGTGATGCATCCCGCCGCGCCGACCGCCTCCGCCGGCAGCATCGCGGTGGAGTCGGTGACGATCGCGATCTTGCTGACCACGCGCACACCCTACCCACGGCGACACCGGCCGATCCCGGGACCGAGCAGCCGTGGACGAATCGCGCTACCGCGTTCCGGTTACCGGGCCCAGCGTCACCGAATGGCGGTTGGCCCGTCTCAGACCCGAACGGGCCGCCGCCGACGTCGGCCGACGACAACCCGGACAGAGGTGAAGAGAGATGACCGCGGACCTCCGCGAGCGAGAAGGCACGGACACTCCATCTGAGCTCTCCGGTCTCGTGCTGGTGCTGGCGATGGTGCTCGTCCTCGCCGTACTCGCGCTGCTGACCGTCTGAGCGCCTGACCACTGACGCGACGCCTCAGCCCACCCTGAGTCGCCGCGCCGAGGGTCAGACCGGGCAGGTCAGACGACGATGTTGACCAGCTTCGGCGCACGCACGATGACCTTGCGCACCGCACGGCCGTCAAGCGCGCGTACGACGCCCGCGTCCGCCATCGCCAGCGACTCCAGCTCGGCGTCGGTGATGGACGGCGCGACGTCGAGCCGGGCCTTCACCTTGCCCTGGATCTGGACGACGGCGGTGACGGTGTCCTCCACGAGGAGCGCGGGGTCGACCGTCGGCCAGCCCGCCAGGGCGACCGTCGGCTCGTGACCCAGGCGCTCCCACACCTCCTCCGCGGTGTAGGGCGCCACCAGGCTCAGCAGGACCGCCATCGCCTCGACGGCCTCGCGCACGGCCGGGTCGGCCGGGCCGCAACCGCTGTCGATCGCCTTGCGGGTGGCGTTGACCAGCTCCATCGTCCGGGCGACCATCACGTTGAAGCGCTGGGACTCGATCAGCTGCTCGGCGTCCGCGACCACCTTGTGGGTGACCTTGCGCAGCTCGACGTCGCCCGTCGCGACGTCGACGCCGGGCTCGGAGGTCACATCGCCGGCCAGCCGCCAGGCGCGCTGCAGGAACTTCAGTGAGCCGGCTGGCGAGACGTCGGCCCAGTCGATGTCGGCCTCGGGCGGGCCGGCGAAGACCATCGTCAGACGCACCGCGTCGACACCGAACTCGTCGATCGTCTCACCCAGGTCGACGCCGTTGCCCAGCGACTTCGACATGCCACGGCCCTCGTTGATGACCTCGCCCTGGTTCATCAGCGCGGTGAAGGGCTCGACGAAGTCGATCATGCCCATGTCGTGCAGGACCTTGGTGAAGAAGCGGGAGTACAGCAGGTGCAGGATCGCGTGCTCGACACCGCCGACGTACTGCGCGACCGGCATCCACTCCCGCGCCTTCTCGGGGTCGAACGGGCCGCCCTCGTAGTGCGGGTCGAGGTAACGGAAGTAGTACCACGAGCTGTCGACGAACGTGTCCATCGTGTCGGTGTCGCGCTTCGCGTCACCGCCACACTGCGGGCACGCGACGTTGACCCACTCCTCGGCCGCCGCCAGCGGCGAGACGCCCTTGGGCTTCAGGTCGGCGCCCTTCAGGTCCGGCAGCACGACCGGCAGCTGGTCGTCGGGCACGGGGACCTCACCGCACGACGGGCAGTGGATGACCGGGATCGGCGCGCCCCAGAAGCGCTGACGGCTCAGCAGCCAGTCGCGCAGCCGGAAGTTGACCGTGCCGCTCCCCCGCCCGTCGGCCTCGAGCTTCTCGATGATGGCGCGGATGCCGGCGGCCTTGTCGGTCAGCCCGTCCAGGGAGCCGGAGTTGACGTAGGTGCCGTCGCCGACGGTGGCGACGTAGGTCTCCTCGGGGTTCTCCGCGCCCGGCACGTCGACGACGCGGCGGACCGGCAGGCCCATCGCCTTCGCGAAGTCCAGGTCGCGCTGGTCGTGGGCGGGCACGGCCATGATCGCGCCGGTGCCGTAGTCGGCCAGGACGTAGTCGGCGGCCCACACCGGCATCTGCTCGCCGGTGACCGGGTTGGTCGCGGTCACCCCCAGGTCGACGCCGGTCTTGGGCCGGTCGGTCGCCATCCGGTCGATGTCGCTCTCCTTGCGTACGCCGACCAGGTAGTCGTCGAGCTCCTGACGCTGCTCCGGCGCGACGATCTCGGCGGCCAGCTTCGCGTCAGCGGCCACGACCATGAAGGTCGCGCCGTAGAGCGTGTCCGGACGGGTCGTGAAGACGGTGACGCGCGTCGTCGAGCCGTCGGCGAGCGCGATGTCGAAGTCGACGTGGGCGCCCTCGGAGCGGCCGATCCAGTTGCGCTGCATGGCCAGCACCTTGGAGGGCCAGGTGTCCTCCAGCGGCGCCATGTCGTCCAGCAGCCGCTGGGCGTAGTCGGTGATCTTGAAGTACCACTGGTTCAGCTCACGCTTGGTCACCACCGCACCGCAGCGCTCGCACAGACCGTTCACGACCTGCTCGTTGGCCAGCACGGTCTGGTCGTTGGGGCACCAGTTGACCGGGCTGTTCTTGCGGTAGGCCAGACCACGCTCGCGGAACTTCAGGAAGAGCCACTGCGTCCAGCGGTAGTACTCCGGGTCGGAGGTGTGCAGCCGGCGCGACCAGTCGAAGGAGATGGCGTAGCGCTTGAACGACTCCGCCTGCGTCTCGATGTTGGCGTAGGTCCACACGGCCGGGTTCTCGTCACGCTTGATCGCGGCGTTCTCCGCCGGCAGGCCGAACGAGTCCCACCCGATCGGGTTGAGGACGTCGTACCCCTTCTGCCACCAGTAGCGCGCGAAGACGTCGTGGAGCGCGGTCACCTCGGCATGGCCCATGTGCAGGTCGCCCGACGGATAGGGGAACATCGTGAGCGCATAGCGCTTCGGTGCCGGATTCCCCTGGGCGCCCTCACGTCGACCGGCTCGGAACGGGTCCAGCCTCTCCCACACCGGTCGCCACTTCTCCTGCAGTGCGACGACGTCGTACGTCGTCTGCTCGGCGCCCTGGTCCGCGGTCTGCTCCTGCGTCATCGTCCTTCGTCTTTCCCGATTCGGTGGTCGAGCGTGTCGAGACCCGTCCTGACATGAAAAAACCCCTCAGCCATTCACTGGCATGCGAGGGGTGGCCGCGCGATCGGGCGATCAGCGCGGCAGGCCAAGAAGCAGGGCGATGGTCTGCATGGCGCCAGATTACTCCACGCCGCGTGACCGCGTCAGTTCGGGGCGCCCCGGCCGGCGCGTGCCGCGGTCCGGGGTCATGGACACTCCCCCGATTGGGGGGTTGATCCGCTGGGGTAGCCGTGACATGCTTCTGGCGCTCCGCCGCCCGTGACGCAGTCGGCAGGATGAGGACCCCCCCATCTCATCCGCCGACGATGCTCCGGGTGGCGGAGTTTCTCATTCCGGCACCGCAGAGTGCCTTCTCGGCACCGCAGAGCGCTCGGGTCGACGCGTCACGGACACACGGACCGGCCCCGGGCCCGCCGGTGCGGGACCGGGGCCCGCGGCGGTGCGACCCC
>NZ_JBFPJR010000056.1:0-14360 GCF_040838215.1 Nocardioides eburneus
GGCGGTCAATGTAGGAACGCCGGCGGACCGCAGCAACGGCTCCGGATCTCGTTTGATCCGGCTATTGGCCATCTCCATCTGCTTGACCCGCTGGGCGTGGGCGCGGGTGGTGACCAGGACGGCGTCCTCCATGTCGACGACGACGACGTCCTCCATCCCGACCAGCGCGATGGTGCGCCCGCTGCGCGGGACGACGAGGCCGGTCGAGTCGATGGCGTGGACGAGCTCGGCGTCCCCGAGGATCGTCGGCCCCGAGGCTGCCGCCGTACGCGCATGCTCGAGCAGCGTCGCGAGGGAGTCGAAGTCACCGATGTCGTCCCAGCCGAAGGCGGCCGGCACCATCGCGACCCGGCCGGCGTCGGCCGCGGGCTCCGCGACGGCGTGGTCGAGCGCGATCTTGGGCAGCGTCTCCCACAGCTCGGCGAGTCGCTCGGGCTCGGCCGCGATCGTGCGCAGAGTCGCGGCGAACTCCGGGTCGTGGTCGGCGAGCAGGTCGAGCAGCACCCGCGGGCGTACGACGAACATGCCGGCGTTCCACCGGTAGCAGCCCTTGGCGAGGTACTGCTCGGCGACCTCGGCCGACGGCTTCTCGACGAACTCGCCCACGACCACCGCGTCGTCGTGTCCGACGAGCGGCTCCCCCTCGCGGATGTAGCCGAACGCCGTGGACGGAAACGTCGGGGTGATGCCGAGAGTGACGAGCCAGTCCCGCTCGCGGGCGATCTCGGCCGCCGTCCGGACGGCGCTCTCGAACGACGGCGCGCCCTTGATCACATGGTCGGCAGCGAAGGAGCCCATCACCGCGTCGGGGTCACGGCGCTCGAGGAACGCGGCCGCGATGCCGATCGCCGCCATCGAGTCGCGTCCCGACGGCTCGGCGATGAGGCCACCCTCGGACAGGCCCGGCAACTGCTCGCAGACCGCCTCGCGGTGGGCCGCCCCGGTCACGATGACGAACCGGTCGCCGGCGAGGGGCACGAGCCGGTCGTACGTCTCCTGCAGGAGGGTGCGGCCCGACCCGGTGAGATCACGCAGGAACTTGGGGGCCGCCGACCGCGACAGCGGCCACAGCCGGGTGCCGGCGCCGCCGGCGGGGATGACGGCCCAGAAGCTCATGCCGACAGCCTAGGAGACCGGCACGGATCGCGGTGCGGGATGCTGGAACCGTGACCGAGCCGACTTCCCTCTCCCCGTCCTCGCGCCCGCCGGCGACCTTCCCGCAGGTCCTCTCGGCCGCGCTCCGCACCGATCCCGGGCGCCCCTTCGTGACGTTCTACGACGAGGCGACCGGCGAGCGGGTGGAGCTGTCGCTGACGACGTACGCCAACTGGGTGGCGAAGGCCTCCAGCCTGCTCGTCGACGAGCTCGGCCTCGAGCGCGGCCAGTGCCTGCGGATCGACCTGCCCGCGCACTGGCTCGCCGTGGTCTTCCTCGGCGCCGCCTGGAACACCGGCCTGGTCGTGACCGACGCCGAGAGCCCCGACGCGGTCGTCTGCGGCGCGGCGACGCTCCCGGTCTGGCAGGCGTACGGCGCCGAGCGCCCCGACGTGCCGGTGCTCGCCTGTTCGCTGCTGCCCCTCGGCGTCCGCTTCGCCGATCCGCTCCCGGCGGGCGTCCACGACGTCGGGGTGGAGATCTGGGGCCAGCCCGACGGCTTCACCCCGTGGGACCCGCCCCGGCCGGACGACGCCGCCACCCGCTGGGCGGACGGCCCGGAGACGTCACAGGAAGAGTTGTGGGCGGCTGCCGCCGGTGTGCCCGGCGGCAGCCGCCTCCTCTCGGAGGTGGCCCCGGCTTCCCCACCGGGGACCGCCTCCGTGACGGAGCCGCTGGTGAGCGGCGGCTCCCTCGTGCTGGTCGCAAACGCCGACGCCGCTGACGCCGCCCGGCTGGACGCGATCGCGTCCACCGAGCGGGTCACGGGTCGCGTCCCACGCGGGGACACCCCGCGGCCGACGTAGGTTTGTCGGCTCGTCCTCGGGGTAGGCCTCCCGTGACGTTGGCCGCAGAGCATGAGGACGCACGATGACCGGACCGGTGAGCCTCTACCACGACATGACCTCGGGCGACCCGGGTCGGATCGCGGCGGTCCGTGACGACACCAGCGCGGAGATGAGGAAGATCTTCGACGCGGCCGAGTCGGTCCGCTACGCCAAGGGGCTCCCCGACTGGCGGAGTCCTGAGGGAAGGACCGCGTTCAACGCACGGGCGTGGGCGACGGAAGCCGCCGCCCAGAACGGCTACCACCGGCTCAACCGGGTCAAGATCGTGGTCCGTGCCGCCCGGGAGGGCTACACCGCGATGGTCGCGGACGCCACCCCCGTCATCAACCGCTGGCACCGGGAGAAGGACCTGCCTCAGAACCAGAACCTGCTGGGCTTCCTGGCCCTCTACCTCGGCGTCATGAACGACCTCCTCAGGGTCCGGAGCACCTACGAGACCGTGCTGAGCAACCAGCAGGCGTGGCTGGACACCGCGGGCATGTGGAGCAGCGAGGACCCGGACGCCGAGGCGACCCAGTGGCTGCTCAACGGACTGAAGAAGTCGCTGGTCTGGGACCTCAACGACCCCAGCACGATGGGGCCGATCATCCCGAACGTGTACGCCACCGGCGCGGGCACCGACAACGGAGAGGGCGCCACCCCGCAGGGGCTCGGCTACGACCCGAAGACCGGCTACCTGCTGCAGACCTCCTACGAGAAGGACGGCGACGGCCACGACGTAGGAGCACAGCTCAACATCATCGATCCCGACACCGGGGAGCTGATCAACACGGTCAACCTCACCGGCGGGGACGGGAAGATCCCGGACCACCTCGGAGCCGTCTCGGTCACCCCCGACGGCAAGATCGTGATCTCCTCCTCCGGGAACCCCGGCGAGGTGATCGAGTACGACCGCAGCAAGGTCTTCGGCCAGCCGGTCGGCACGAACGTCGCGCCCTCCCACCGTCAGGAGGTCCAGGGAGGAGCCTTCTCGACCATCGGGGACGACGGTCACCTCTACACCGGCACGTACTACGACGGCGGCAAGGGTCCCGGCGCGCTGACCGAGTACAAGCGCGAGGGCGGGAAGTGGGTGCAGGTCGGCCATCCGCACCCCATCCCGGACCGGGTCCAGGGCATCGCGGTCCACGACGGCAAGATCGTCTTCAGCCGCTCCGGTGTCTCGCTGGACAACTCGGCGGGCAAGCATGCCGGCAGCACCCTGGAGACCTACGACCTGCGGCACATCACGAGCAACAAGTACGTCTACGACACCATCCCGGGGCGCCAGGTCGACCCCGCCGAGCAGAAGATCGCGATGCCGAACATGGCGGAGGGCACGGTCTACGACCCGCGCAACGGCAGCTTCTACACCGTGCTCGAGAGCGGTTCGCATCCCTACATGGTCAAGGGCGACGAAGCCACCTGGGCGAGCCAGCGGATGATCCGGACGCCCGGCTCCGAGCTCGGCTTCGCGGGGTCCGGGACGCTCGACGTCGACCCGGTCACGCTGCACCGGGCCGAGGACGAGCTGCACGCCGTCGAGCGGGCCATGGACCGGTGCAGCGGCCGGGTGAAGGCCATCCACCTGGACGCCGCCGACCTCGGCAAGGTCACCGGTGCCGCCTCCTTCGCCAGCTCGGTCACCTCCTATCTCGAGACGACCGGCGAGTGGATCGACGAGTGCCGGATCTCGGCAGGCATCGGCAGGCAGGGTCTGGTCGACGCGGCACTGACTTACGCCCGGAGCGACGAGGGCACCGCGATGACGATGAAGCAGGCCGAGTACCGCGACGACGACCACTAGGTTCACCCGCGACGCCCTCGTCCGCCGCCCGCGACCCGAAGAGCCCGACATGAGACTCCACCGCCCCGTCTACGTCCTCGGTGCCCTGGCGCTGCTCCTCGCCACCGCGGCCTGCGGCGCCGACGCGACGTCGGGCGACGACTGGCCGGCCACCTCGACGCTCGTCGACACCAGCGCTCTCTCCTGGGCCGACGGATCGGTGATCCATCTCCCCGGCGGCGACGAGACCGACATCCACGAGCGCGTCGTCTCCTACGTGCTCGCCGGGGACGGGGCGTACGCGAGGGTGGGCGACCCGAACGCCGCGGCCCTTCCCGTCGTCCACGTCACGGCCGGCGGGACCGAGGCGACCGGGATCAAGGCCGACAGCCTTGCCGCATCCCCCGACGGACGCTTCCTCGTCACCACCGACCCCACCGCGGGAGGCGACGGTCTCGCCGACGAGAACCCCATCACCATCGTCGACCTCGAGACCGGCACCCAGGTCCTGCACAGCGGCAAGCACATGGGCGATCCGGCCCGTGACGACAACTACGACGATGTGGATCCCGGCGTCCTGCTGGTGGACGACACCGACGCCTACATCGACACCGTCGACGGTCTGCGGCGCTTCGTGCTGGCGACGGGCGACTCCCGGCCGCTGACCCAGGCGGAGAGGTTCGCCCCGGGCGCCCCGTGGAACAACATCGGCCAGGAGCCGCGGACGAGGTGGAACGCGGACCACACCTGGGCCTTCGAGACGCCCAGGGCCGCCGGCTGGCACGGCCGGTTCCGCGACGCCGGCCACCGCCGGGTCACACCGAGGACCGGCGCCTCGCGCTGGCACTTCCGCCTCTGGCTCGACGACCACACCGCTCTCGGGTACGCGATCAAGGGACCGGGCGACCCGCACCGGAATCGTCTCGTCGACGGTGACACGGCGGCGCTGATGACCTGCACCGTCCCCGACGGCGCCTGCAGCGTCGTTCCCGGCTCAGCGAAGCCCAGCAAGGTGGTGCGGCCCTACTCCGACGATCCGTACGACGACATCCGCCCACTTCCCGAGAATCAGCTCCCATGACCTCCCGACTGCGCCGGCGCCGAAGACGTCAGCCGATCAGGTCGTAGGCCTTCCCGCCCGGACCGAGGTAGACCCTCGTCCCCAGCTTGCCGTCGGCCAGCCGCTGCAGGGCGTAGAAGTCGCCCGTCGCCTTCTCCCGGACGATCAGGTCGCTGCCGCTGGCGTTGCGCAGGTCGCGGACACCGACGATCACGTCGTACGCCTTGACGTTGATGCCCAGACTGACGGGGCTGGTCAGCCCGCCCGGACCGTTGCCGGGATAGAGCGTCAGCTGGTTGTTGGCCCGGAAGATGCTGTCGGGCGCCCCGTCGCCGTTCCACCGGCCGGCCGCGATCTGCGCGCTCGCGCTGATCGCGCTGTGGGACACGTACGACGCCTGCAGCCCCTTCAGGCCGTTGCCCGGATAGATCCGGACGGACCCGTTGACCTGGCCCTGGATGTCGGGGTAGCCGTCGCCGGTGATGTCGCCGGCGACGACGGGCCAGCGCACGGCGCCGAACCCACTGGCCAGCTTCGTCGGCGCGTCGAACTTGCCGCCGCCCTTGCCACGGAAGAGGTAGAGGTCGCCGTTGGTCCGGCGCGCGATGAAGTCGCCCTTGCCGTCGCGGTCCCAGTCCCCCGCCATCATGATGCGGTTGTAGCCCGTGAGGCTGACGCCCGCGTCGGTCGCCGGAGCGAGATTGCGGCGGCCGGTGTTCTGGACCAGACGCAGGCTCGTGCCGCTCCGTCCGAGGAGGTCGGGCAGCAGCCCACCGGTGACCTTCGCGGCGCCGATCCAGGAGCCGGCCGCCGAGGTCGGGCTGTAGGGGCCCTGCGGCTTGCCGAAGTGGCCGCGACCGTCGCCGGGCAGGATCCACGCCCGGCCGCTCGACCCCCGCGCCAGCAGATCGGCCTTGCCGTCGTTGTCGAAGTCGCCGTAGCCGGTGATGGCGGTGTACGTCGACCAGCGGTAGGTGTTGCTGGCGACCGAGACGGGCGAGTGGAAGACACCGTTGCCGTCTCCGCGGAAGAGCATCAGCCGGCTGCCCTTGCGGCCGAGGATGTCGGGGTGGCCGTCCCCGGTCACGTCCCCGGTCCCGATGAGCAGGTCGTAGCCCGAGAGCGTGAAGTACTTCAGCCTCGCAGTGAACGCGCCCTTGCCGTTGCCGTGGAAGAGGACCAGGCGTCCCGTCCGGGTGTCGCGTCCGATCAGGTCGTTGCGTCCGTCGCCATCGAGGTCGCCGGCGGCGGCGATCATGGTGCGACCGACGAACTGCTTCGGCATCGAGGAGACCGCCGCGCCGAAGGAGCCCTTGCCGTTGCCGGGCCGGGTCGCAGCCTTGCCCGCGGAGGTGATCGTGACCAGGTCCGCCTTGCCGTCACCGGTGAGGTCCGGCGAGACCACCAGCGTCGTCGACGTCGAGAAGCCGGTCATGGTCGTCTTCGCGGCGTGGAAGCCGGCGAGCCCACCGGTGCGGATCAGCATGGCGCGACCATCCTTGGCGCGGCGCGCGATCAGGTCGGGGTACGCCGTGCCCGCGATGTTCGAGGCCAGCTCACGGCCGCTCCACCCCTTCTGCAGCGACGCGGCGATCGTGCGGATGTCGGGGATGCGGGCGTAGAGGTACTTGCCCGGGCAGGCCGTCGCCTTCGTGTCGCGGTGCCCCTCGATCGCGTGCGGGAAGACCTTCTTGCCGATGCGGACGTTGGTCGCATTCGCGTTGACGCCGTGGAGCGAGAGCTTCCAGGCGAAGATCGCGCCCTCGGCCTGGATCAGCGCGCTCGTCGGCTTCGCGGTCTCGAAGTTGCCGATGGCCGAGACGCCGAAGCCGTAGTCGTTGTAGTTCTCGGTGTGGGCACCGACCACGGGCCGCGCCACGCCGCCGTACCGGCCCTCCCAGATGCGGCCGAACTTGTCGATGAGGAAGTTGTAGCCGATGTCGCGCCAGCCGCGGCTCTGCACGTGGTAGGCGTAGATGCTCCGGATGATCCCGGGGACCTCCGCCTTCGTGTAGTCGTTGGCGTTGACGGTGTGGTGGACGAAGCCGCCGTGGATCTCGAAGTAGCTCGGCTTGGTCTGCTCGCGGATCTTCTCGTTGGCGCCCCACTGGGCGCGGCTGTAGATCTGCGGCTTCGGGGTGTACGCCGCCGCGGCCAGGACGGCGGCCGCCTCGCCCGTCCCGGCCGCGGAGCCGCTGCCCGCGGAACTGGCGGTGGTCGCAGAGACGTCGGCCGCGGAGCCGGCCGTGCTGGTCGTGCCGGTCGTGCCGGTCGTGCCGGGCGGGCTGGACGCAGGGACGTCGCCGGCGGCGTCACCGGTGTCGATCGCGGGGCGCTCGGACGTGGTCGCCGACGGCGTGCCGGGGTCGACGATCGCGAGCTTCAGGTCCGCCGGCACGGCGACGCCGGTGGCGGTCAGCCGGGCCTGCACCTGCTCGACGTGGCCGACCAGGCCCTCGATGGTGCCCGGTCGGGCCGCCTTGCCCTCCGCGCTGGAGGGGTCCGGCCCGTCGTCGTCGTTCTCGAGCGCCTTCCAGGCACTCCAGCGGCCGTCGTTCTCGGTGCGGATCTGCACCGCCACGTGGGACGGATCCACCTGGTCGGCGTGCGACCACGTGACACCCACGACGCCGAAGCCGGTCACCCGCTGCGGGTCGCTGGTGACCACGGTCGTGCGCGCGGTGGGCCGCGCCAGCGTCGCCTGTGAGGTGGTCGCGCTCGGCGCGATCGTGCGTCCCGAGACGCCGGCCTTGGCCTGCGGTAGCGTCGCCGGGGTCAGCGCCACCTCGCGGACGTGCGCGTCGACGGGCGCCGCCGGCACGGTCGACGGCGTCTCCGCGGCGCGGATGTAGGCGGCCATCGCCGCCGCGGGGCCGCTGGCGCGGACGCTCGCGTCGGGGCTCTGCTTGACGACGTCGAGGCTGACGATGCTGGCGGCCGGGATGAGCGCCGCGAACACGACGCCGAGGACCAGCAGCTGCTGGCAGGTCGCGACGAAGCGGGTGTGGCGGGAGGCGGAGGTGGCAGCGGGGCGCAGACGGCCCTTGGTGCGAGGCATGGAGTGCTCCAGGTGTGCGGGGAAGAGTCACACGAGGACTCAACTTTCACACCAGTCACAGCACTTGGGAAGAGGAACTGAGTAACTACAATGATGTAATTTCTAGTCGACACGCCGACAACTCCCAGATCGCTGCGATCGATGGGCGCAGGCCACGTCCCACACCGGGCGTACGACGACAAAGCGCCTCACCGCCCGGGGATCTCCCCGCGGGCCGTGAGGCGCCCGGTGCCTGATCGGCACACCAGACCCACCGAGTCGGTGCGACGTCAGATGTCGGCGCCGAGCTCGGCGTCGTCGTTCTCCAGCGAGTCGAGCTGGTCCGGATCGTCGCTGTCGTCGCCGTACTTGAGGTATTTGATGCCGGCGTCGACGTCACCGTCGAAGGCGAGCTTGCCCTGCTCGAGGACGAGCACCCGGTCGCACATCCGCTTCACGGAGGCCGCCGCGTGACTGACGTAGAAGATCGTGCGTCCGCTCTTGCGGATCTCCTCCATGCGCGCGAGGCACTTGCGCTTGAAGGGCTTGTCACCGACCGCGAGCACCTCGTCGGCGAGGAAGATGTCGGAGTCGATGTGGACGGCCACCGAGAACCCGAGCCGGGAGTTCATGCCCGACGAGTAGGTGTTGACCGGGGTGTCGAGGAAGCGACCGATGTCGGCGAACTCGACGATGTCGTCGAAGATCCGGTCGGTCTCCCGCTGGGTCAGCCCCATGACGGCGGCGTTGAGGTAGATGTTCTCCCGCCCGGTCAGCTGCGGGTGGAAGCCGGCGCCGGTGGCGATCAGGCCGGCGATCCGGCCCCGGGTGAGCACACTCCCCTTGTCGGGTCGCATGACGCCGTTGATCATCTTGAGCAGCGTGGACTTCCCGGAGCCGTTGAGGCCCATCAGGCCGATGGACTCCCCCTGCTCGACGCTGAAGGAGACGTCGTCCACCGCGGTGAACCTGTCGCTGACGTCCTGACCCTTGGCCATCGCCACCGTCATCTGCTTGAAGGTGCGGTGGTAGCGCAGGGTGAAGTTCTTCGTGACGTTCTCGACGCGGATCGACTCGGCCATCTCAGAGCCTCTCCGGGATGCGGTTCTCGAACCGGTTGAAGATGAACTGGGCGATCACCAGCACCACCATCGAACCCAGGAGGGCCAGGATCCCGTCGCGCCAGAGGTGCTCGGGGAGCTTGGTCGTGATGGTGAGATGCGGATCCGCCGTGCTCTGCGCCCAGAACGCTCGCTGGAACAGCAGGACGGCGTTGGCGATCGGGTTGAAGAGGTAGTAGTCGGCGAAGTGACCGAACTTGTCGTGGATCTGGTCGAAGGAGTAGATCATCGGCACGCCGAAGCGGACGAAGTTCGACAAGATCCCGACCGCGCTCCCGAAGTCGCGGAAGAAGACGTTGGCCACGCTGAACATCAGCGCCAGCGCCGTGCCCAGGAACATGATGATCCCGAGCCCGAGCAGCACGCCGAAGAGCGTCCCGAGGTCGGGCACCCACCCGGTCGCCAGCGCGGCGATGATGAGGATCACCGACGCCGGGAACACGTGGTAGAGCGAGACCAGCATCGCTGAGACCGGGAACATCTCGCGCGGGAGCGCCAACCGGTTGACCAGCGACTTGTTGCGCACGATCGACCGCGTCCCCGACCCGAAGGTCTCGGTGAAGAAGTGGACCACGACCATGCCGGAGAAGACGTGGATCGGGTAGTTCTCGACGTTGCGGTGGGCGCCCATGATGTGCCCCATGACGAACCAGTAGATGAAGAACTGGCTCAACGGGTTGATGTAGGACCAGAACAGGCCCATGACCGAGCCCGCGTAGCGCGCCTGGACCTCGCGCTTGACCAGCAGCTTGAGCAGGTAGCGCTTCTGGAAGACCGAGAACAGGCCCAGGTGGGCCGAGGGCGGGGCCAGCGGTGCGTCGACGATCCGGATCGTGCGCTCCTCGGGAGCGTCCTCCCCGGAGGCAGCTGTCGCCGTACCGGTGTCACTCATCGGAAGCCTCCGTCCATGGTCGGAAGGTCTGCTCCCACGCCTCGGGCGAGGTGATGTCCCCCAGTGCTGCACGGTACTCCTCGGCCAGTCGCGGCCACTCCCGCCGGAAGCGGGCGTGGATCTCGACGGTCTTCTTGAGGAGCTCCTTGAACAGCTGCGGGTCGCGCTGGAGGAACGTCGCGCTCTGCCCGTCGTTCATCGAGACGATCGCGGAGTCGTACTTGGTGATGCGGTACCACTGCGAGTCCATCGCCGGGAGCTCGGCCTCGGGGTAGGCCTTCGAGAGGTCACGCGGCTTGCGGAGCTGTCGCAGCGGGGCCTTGAGCGCGGCCAGCCTGACCTCCCAGCCCTTGAGTACGTCGTCGTCCCCCCGCCCCTTCCGAGGCGGCTTGTGGCGGCGTACGGGCGGGAACGCGTCGCGGTCGGTCTCGAGCCGGGCGTCCTGGAACTGCGTGGCGTAGGACCGGATCTCGGGCAGCTTCGTCGGCAGCGCGTCGTGCAGCGCCTGCGGCCCCTCCAACACGTCGAGCAGGGCCTGGTGACGGATGGCGACGGTGGAGTACTGCATCGAGACCAGGTGCTTGACCTGGTGGTTGAAGCTCTCCATGACCATCCGGCCGCCGTGCGGGTAGATGGAGTGCAGCAGGGCCGCCACGAAGCGGTTGCGGTGGTGGAAGTAGGACTGCCAGTCGAGGGCGTCGTTCTTGTCCGTCCACGGGACGTGCCACACCGCCGCGCCCGGGAGGCTCACGGTCGGGAAGCCGGCCTCCTTGGCGCGCAGGCCGTACTCCGAGTCGTCCCACTTGAGGAACAGCGGCAGGGAGAGCCCGATCTCCGCGATGACCTGACGCGGGATCAGGCACATGAACCAGCCGTTGTAGTCGACGTCGACGCGCTTGTGCAGCCAGCGCGTCGAGCGCAGGTTGCGCGCCGAGAAGTCCCAGTTGCCGAAGACGCCCGGCGCCGAGCCCCACCAGAAGGTGTAGGGCTGCACGACCTCGCCGAAGCTGTGCAGCTGCGCACGGGCGTAGATGTTGAACATGTGGCCACCGACGAGCGTGGGCTTGCGGCACAGATCGCCGAAGGTGACGGACCGGACGATCCCCTCCGGCTCGCAGATGACGTCGTCGTCCATCATGAGGGCGTACGTCGCCGTCCCCTTGCGCAGGGACTCCAGCTGCCCCCGGGCGTAGCCGCCCGAGCCGCCCAGGTTGCCCTGCTCGAGGACCGTGAGGACGCCGCCGAGGGCCTCCTCGGCGGCCGGGAAGAACTCCGAGTCCTTGACGAGCTGGGTGCCCTGCTCCATCACGTAGACGGTGTCGAGGTAGGGCCGGAGGACGTCGTCCTCACCGAGCTGGCCGAGCAGCTTCGCGCAGAAGTCGGGGCGGTTCATCGTCGTGATGCACATGTCCACCGTGCCGTGCTCGGCCCGGTCGGCCGGCACCTGCGCGGTCCACTCGGCCGACTCCACCACGACCTCGTGGTCGCTGGCGATGACGTCGTACCAGTACCAGCCGCCGTCGACGAACGGCTTGAGCGTGAGGTCGAAGGTGAACGTCGTACGGCCGCCCTCGCTGCCCGTGGCGGCCGAGTCCACCTGCTGGGTGCGCCCGTTGGCGGTCGACTTGTAGACCACCACCCGGGCCTCCTGACCGGTGAGGGTGATCGCCAGGCTGACCGAGGAGACGACCGTGTAGCGCCGCCAGTAGCTCGCCGGGAAGGCGTTGAAGTAGGTGCCGAACGAGATCGACTCGCCCTCGTCCAGACGCAGCGCGGTCCGGGAGAGGATCTGGTCGGGGTGGATCGTCTTCCCCGACGCGATCGACTGGCGCATCTGGAAGGCGTTGAGGTCGCGGGCCTGCTTGTTGGCGCCGACCTCGTACTTGTCGGCGTCGAGGATGGCCGCCTCGGGGTCGACGTAGAGCGGGAAGACCTCCAGGTCACCGTCCGTCGGCAGGATCTGCCGCTGCAGGAGCCGCGTCACCGTCCCCGTCGTCGCCGGCCCCGCCGGGTCGCTGGTCAGTGTGGTGGTCACTCGTCGACGCCTCCGCTGGTCAGCGGCGCGCCCTCGGCGAAGTGCGGCCGCAGCTTGTTGTCGAACATGGACAGCGCCGAGGCGATGGCCATGTGCATGTCGAGATACTTGTACGTGCCCAGGCGGCCACCGAAAAGAACCATCGGCTCCTTCTTGGCAAGATCACGGTATTTCAGCAGCTTCTCGCGATCCTCGGCCGTGTTGATCGGGTAGTACGGCTCGTCGTCCTCCTCGGCGAAGCGGCTGTACTCGTGCACGATCACGGTCCGCCCGGGCAGGTAGGTGCGCTCGGGGTGGAAGTGCTTGAACTCGTGGATCCGGGTCCACGCGACGTCGGGGTCGTTGTAGTTCATGACCGCGCAGCCCTGGAAGTCGTCGACATCGACGACCTCGGCCTCGAGGTCGACGGTGCGCCACGACAGCCGGCCCTCGGCGTTGCCGAAGTACTCGTCGACCGGGCCGGTGTAGACGATCGGGACCCGGCCCTTGTAGTCGTCGGCGACGCTGAAGAAGTCGGTCTCGAGGCGGACCTCGATATTGGGGTGCTCCGCCATCTTCTCCAGCCACGCGGTGTAGCCGTCGGTCGGCAGGCCTTCGTACTTGTCGTTGAAGTAGCGGTTGTCGAAGGTGTAGCGGACCGGGAGGCGCGTGATGATGTCCGCGCTGAGCTCCGTCGGGTCGGTCTGCCACTGCTTGGCGGTGTAGCCCTTGATGAACGCCTCGTAGAGCGGACGCCCGATCAGGGAGATCGCCTTCTCCTCGAGGTTGGCGGCGTCCTCGGTCCGGATCTCGCTAGCCTGCTCCGCGATGAGCGCACGCGCCTCGTCGGGGGTGTGGCTCTTGCCGAAGAAGACGTTGATCAGGTTGAGGTTCATCGGCAGGGAGTAGACCTGGCCGGCGTACTTCCCGAACACGCGGTGCTGGTAGTTCGTGAAGGTCGTGAAGCGGTTGACGTACTCCCACACCCGCTCGTTGGAGGTGTGGAAGAGGTGGGCGCCGTACTTGTGCACCTCGATGCCGGTCTCGGGCTCGCGCTCGCTGTAGGCGTTGCCACCCAGGTGCGAGCGGCGCTCGAGGACGAGCACCTTCAGGTCGAGCTCGGTGGCACACCGCTCCGCGATCGTCAGGCCGAAGAAGCCGGAGCCGACGACCACGAGGTCAGGCAGGTCGGGGAGGTCTGCGTTGGACACGGCAGGTCAGTCTACGGACGAGGAGGGAAGGCTCCGCATTCCCCGCGCCGACCTCAGGGCACGGACCACGTTGGCCGCCTCACGTCTCCCGCCGCGCAGCGGGCTGAGGAGCACGACCGCCGCCGTGATGAGCCACGGCTTCGCCCGGACGAGCGCGTTCTCGCCGTAGCGGAAGTGGACGGCGAAGAGGTTGCGGTACATGTAGAAGCCCTTCCAGCCGGCCAGGTCGTGCTGCTGGCTGAAGTCGAGCTGGCGCACCAGCACCGCGTCGCGGATCGCCCAGATCGTGTAGCCCGCCCGCCGGGCCCGGAGTGCGAAGTCCACGTCGTCGTAGAAGATGAAGTACGACGGGTCGGGCAGCCCGATCCGCGCGACCACCTCGCGCCGCACCATGAAGCCCTCGAAGGCGACGTTCTCGATCGCGACGCGTGCGGGCATGTCGTCCCGCCGGCCGAAGACGGTCTCGACCATGTCGGTCTTGGGGCGGACCGCGAGGGGGTTGCGCAGGTCGAACCGCACCGCGGCCTTCTCGACCAGGCGTCCGGCGCTGTCCTCGCGGACCGCGGCCAGGCAGGGCTCGTCCTGCGCCAGCAGCACGGTCAGGCAGTCCGGCGCCGGGACCACGTCGTCGTCCATGAGCCAGATCCGGTCGAAGCCCTGGTCATAGGCGGTCTTCAGACCGAGGTGGAAGCCGCCGGCCCCGCCGAGGTTCTGCGCGGAGCGGACGACCTGGAGCCCCGCGACGCGGGCCTGCGCCAGCACGTCGCCCGTGTGGTCGGTCGAGGCGTTGTCGACGACGATCACGGCCTCCGCCGGGCGCTCCAGGCGGCGCAGCCCCTCGAGCATCGGCGCGAGCAGGTCGGCGCGGTTGTAGGTGACGACGACGATCGCCACGGACTCCGTCATCGCAGGAACCTCTCGTGTCCGGTGAAGTCACCGCGCAGCGCGGCGACCCAGGCCTGCGCGGAGAGCCGCAGGCGTCGTACGGACGGTTTGGTCAGGGTGTAGAACCACAGTGTCTTGACGACGAAGGCCAGCGCGTGCGGCCAGCCACGGTAGTCGCGCAGGTTGAGCAGGTTGTTGCGCGCCATGCAGTAGTGCTTCAGGTCGCTCGGCGAGTGGTTGTACGTCGTCCGCCCCCGCATCATCGGGGTCCCGAGGCTGCCCACCGCCGGATGGCGCACGCGGGCGTCGACGACGGTGGCGATCCGGGCACCCGCCGCCTCGGCGCGGAGGCGGTACTCGTGGTCGTCGCCC
>NZ_JBFPJR010000057.1:0-13566 GCF_040838215.1 Nocardioides eburneus
CCGCGGGTCGCGCGGCCACACGTCGGCCAGAGGTGAGTGGAGCTGCGGGGAATCGAACCCCGGTCCTCGAGCGCCGAGCCAGGTCTTCTCCGGGTGCAGTCTGTGCTGTCGCTTTTCTCGGCCCCGGTGCTCGCACAGACACGTCACCGACGGGCTCAGTCAGCTAGATGTCCCCTCGAACCCCACTGACGAGAGAGGGAGGGTGAGTCTCCTAGGCGACGCCAGGATCAGGGACGGAGACGGATGCCCTGTCTGACGCTTCGATCACCGCTCAGGCGGCGAGAGCGAAGGAACTGCGCTTAGCGTTGGCAGTTATTGGTTTCCAGCGATCGTTAACGAGATGACGCTGGCTCCTCGACCCGCTTCCCCTGGAAACAACGTCCCAAGTCGAAACCGATCAGCCCCTCTGGAATTGTCAATCCGTCGCAGATCCTAGCCCGGCGAGCCAACTGCTGCCGAACGGGTTTCCCCGAAGAGCGCGACGCAGTTGTCCCAACACACGGCGCGCAGCCATTGTTCCCCGAGCCCGAGCCGCTCGAGGGCCTCGAGCTGGTGGAGGTAGGGATAGGGGATCGACGGGAAGTCGGAACCGAGCAGGACGCGGTCGCCGAGGTCCGCCAGCCTGGGCAGCAGCTCACGCGGGAAGCCGCCGATGTCCTCGAAGAAGTCGGTGAAGGCCATCGTCGTGTCGAGCCGGACCTGCGGGTAGGTCTCGGCCAGGGCAAGGAACTCGGCGTACTCCGGCGCCCCGAGGTGCGCGACCACCACCGCCAGGCGCGGGTGCCGTCGCAGGACACGCTCGAGCGGGGTCGGCCCGGTGAAGGCGTTCCCGATCGGCCCGGAGCCGCAGTGGACCACGATCGGCGTGCCGGCCTCGGCGAGCAGCCCCCACACCGCGTCGAGCAGCGGGTCGTCGAGGTGGAACTCCCCCACCTGCACGTGCACCTTGAAGATCTCGATGCCCTCGGCGATCAGCCCGGCGACGTACGACGGCGCCTCGGGCTCGGGATAGAACGTCGCGGACCACAGCGAGTCCGGCACGCGTACGGCGAAGTCGCGGGACCAGTCGTTGAGGAACTGCGCCACCCCGGGCTTGTGCGCGTAGGACAGCGCCGAGAAGCGGCGTACGCCGAAGTCGCGCAGCAGCGCGACCCGCTCCTCCTCGCGGAGCTGATAGCGGATCGGCCAGGGTCGCGCGAGCTTGGGGTGGTGTTCGGCCCGGGCGAAGACGTCCCAGACCGCGCGCTGGATCGGCGGCGCCATGAAGTGGACGTGGACGTCGAACAGCCCCGGCAGGCCGCGGCGCTGCCACCAGGCACGGACGCCGGCGGCGTCGCCGGCGACCGCGTTCAGGTCAGTCACGCATGCCCTTGAGCCGGCGACCGACGGCGACCTCCGTCTCGCGCTTGGCGGTGCGCTCCGCGATCGCCTGGCGTTTGTCCCACGACTTCTTGCCCTTGGCGACGCCGATCTCCACCTTCGCGCGGCCGTCGCTGAAGTAGAGCGACAGCGGGATGACGGTGAGCCCCTTCTCGGAGACGCGCTTGTCGATCTTCTCGATCTCGGCCTTGTGGAGCAGCAGCTTGCGCTTGCGGCGGGCGGCGTGGTTGGTCCAGGTGCCGTTGAGGTATTCCGGGATGTGGACGCCGTGGAGCCAGGCCTCACCCCGCTCGATGTCGACGAACCCGTCGACCAGCGAGGCGCGACCCTCACGCAGGGACTTCACCTCGGTGCCCTGCAGGACCAGACCGGCCTCGTAGGTGTCCTCGATGTGATAGTCGTGCCGCGCCTTCTTGTTCTGCGCGACGAGCTTGCGCCCCTGTTCCTTCGGCATTCCCTCATTCTCTCAGGGCAGGCAACGGGGTTTCGCGACGGGCGGACTCGCCGCGCCTCTCAGAACGCTCCGTGACGGCCCGCGCCGCCGGCGAAGCGATCCGCGCCCGCCATGCCATCGGCGGTCAGCGACGCGAGCCCCACCTCGAGCTCGTAGGCCATCGCCTCACCGGTGGGCCTCCCGAGTCCGTGGAGCAGCGAGGACCGGTCGTTCCGCAGACAGGTCTGCGGGAAGGCGGCCAGACCCGCGGCGAGCTCCTCGGCCGCCGCCCGCGCCCGCCCGGAAGGTACGACGCGACTGACAAGCCCCATCGCGAGGGCCTCGTCGGCCTCGACGGGGCGGCCGGTGAGCGTCAGGTCGAGCGCTCTGCCCCGCCCGACGGTCTGCGCCAGCCGGACCGTCCCGCCGTCGATGAGCGGGACGCCCCAGCGGCGGCAGAACACGCCGAGGACGGCGTCGGCCGCCACCACCCGCAGGTCGCACCAGAGCGCCACCTCGAGGCCGCCGGCGACGGCGTACCCCTCGATCGCGGCGATCACGGGCTTGCCGAGCTCGAGCCGGGTGACGCCCATCGGGCCGTCGCCGTCGGGGTCGACGCGGTTCTGGTCGTCCGTGCCGATGGCCTTGAGGTCCGCGCCGGAGCAGAACGTGCCACCGGCGCCCCAGAGCACGGCGACCGAGGCCGAGTCGTCGGCGTCGAAGGCACGGAACGCCTCGGCGAGCGCCTCGGCCGTCGGCCGGTCGACGGCGTTGCGTGCGTGCGGCCGGTCGAGGATCACGGTCGTCACGGGACCGTTCCGCTCGACCCTCACCGCAGCCGCGTTCACCGGCCCTCCCACAGCGGCTCGCGCAGCGCGCGGCGCAGGATCTTGCCGACGGCCGACTTCGGCAGGTCCTCGGCGAAGACGACCCGTTTGGGCACCTTGTAGCCCGCCAGGCGCTCGCGGCACGCCGCCTGCAGCTCCTCGGCGGTCGCCGTGAGGCCGGACCGGAGCGTCACGAACGCGGTCACCGCCTCCACCCACGTCTCATCGGGCGCACCGACGACCGCGCACTCCGCCACCGCGGGATGGGTCGCGAGGGCGTCCTCGACCTCCCGTGGATAGACGTTGTAGCCGCCGGTCACGATCATGTCGCTGCGCCGGTCGACGAGGAAGAGGTAGCCCCGCTCGTCGGTGCGCGCCATGTCACGCGTCCGGATCCAGCCGTCGGGTGTGAGCATCTCCTCGTTGAGCTCGGGGGCATCGAGATAGCCCGCCATCTGGGAGGGCGCCCGCACCCAGACCTCGCCGATCTCCCCCGGCGCGACCGGCGTGCCGTCCTCGGCGGCGACGCGCACCTCCGCATCCACGGCCGGCTGGCCGCACGAGCCCAGCAGCGACTCGTCGAGGTGGTCCTCCTTGTCGAGGACGCTCAGGCACAGCGGCGCCTCGGTCTGGCCGTAGTACTGCACGAAGATCGGTCCCCACGCCTTCATCGCCTCGGCGATCAGCGGGCGGGGCATCGGGCTGGCGCCGTACAGCACGGTGCGCAGGCTCGAGACGTCTCCGGCCGTGGCCGCCCCGCTGGAGAACAGCATGCCGAGCATGGTGGGCACGAGGTTGGTCTCGGTGACCGACCAGCGCTCGATGGCCGCCATGAACTCCTGCGGCTCGAAGCCGCGCAGGATCGCCGCCGTACCGCCCCGCAGCCAGTACGGCAGCACGAAGGTGCCGCTGGCGTGGATGAGCGACGCGGCGTGGAGCATCACCGAGTCGCGGCCCGGGGAGACCAGGTTGGCCAGGATGTTGGCCGCGATCGCGGCGTACGACGCCTGGGTGTGCGTCGCCGCCTTGAGCCGTCCCGTCGTGCCGGAGGTGAAGAGGTGGAGCGCCGGATCCGCGGGATCGAGCGGGATCCCGGGGTCGGCCGCGGGTCCGGTCGCCGCCTCCACGAGGAGGTCGGGCCCACCGCCGGCCCCCGGCCCCCCGACGCCGACCGCCGCGAGCCCGTCGATGCGGGCGAGCAGCTCCTCCGCCACCGACGTCAGCTCGGCCGCGTGGACGAGCCACCTGACGCCGGTCTCGCGGATCATCCGCTCGTGCTCGGCCACGGAGAGCCGTGCGTTGAGCGGCACGCGCGCCAGCCCGCCCTTGAGGCAGGCGAAGTCGAGGGAGAGCGACCACAGCCCGTTCCCGACCAGGAGGGCGACCCGGTCGCCCTTGCGGACCCCGTGCGCGGCCAGGAAGCCGGCGATCCGGTTCGCCGCCTCGTCCACCTCGCGGTAGGTCAGCGACTCGTCGTCGAAGAGCACCGCCGTACGGTCCGCGAACCGGGCCGCACCCCGTCTCACCAGATCAGCCGCGATCGCCATGCCCCGACCCTCGTGGGGTGACACGGGTCACGTCAAGGCCGGACCGGACCATCGCCGGTCCATCGCCTCAGCCTCCGAGGTTGACCCAGATCCCCTTCGTCTCGGTGTAGGAGTCGAGCGCCTCCGCCGACATCTCACGGCCCCAGCCGCTGCCCTTGAACCCGCCCCACGGAGCCGCCGGGTCGAGCATCGGGAGGGTGTTGATCATGACCTCCCCCGCCCGGATCTGGTGGGCCATCCGCTGGGCGAGCGCGACGTCGCGGGTCCAGATCGAGGCGACCAGGCCGTAGCTCGTGTCGTTCGCGCGGGCGACCAGCTCGTCGGGGTCGTCGTAGGCGATGACGGGCAGGACGGGACCGAAGATCTCGTCCCGCGCGATCGTCATGTCGTGGGCGACGCCGGTGAACAGGGTGGGCTCGAAGAAGTACCCACCCGCGAGGTCACCGCCGGGACGCTTGCCGCCCACGACGACCTCGGCGCCCTGCTCGACGCCGCTCTTGACGTAGCTCTCGACGCGGGCGAGGTGCTCCGCGGAGACGAGCGGTCCGACCTGGCTGGTCGGCGAGGAGCCCGGCCCGAGAGTCATCCCCGACATCGCGCCGGCGAGCTTCTCGGTGAACTCCTCGACCCGGCTCGCGTCGACGTAGAACCGGCTGTACGCCGCGCACGCCTGCCCATTGTTGACCAGGCCCCCGATGAGATTGCCGGTGACCGCCGCGTCGATGTCGGCGTCCTTGAGCACGATGCTCGGCGCCTTGCCGCCGAGCTCGAGGCTGACCCGCTTGAGGTTGCCGCCCGAGGCACGGACGATCTCGCGGCCGACCTCGGTGGAGCCTGTGAACGACACCTTGTCGACACCGTCGTGCTCGACGAGGCCACGTCCGACGTCCGGCCCGCCGGTGAGCACGTTGACCACCCCGGCGGGGACGCCGGCCTCGGCGCACAGCTCGGCCAGCCGGAGCGTCGTGAGGGGCGTCTGCTCCGCCGGCTTGAGGATCACGGTGTTGCCGGCCGCCAGCGCCGGGGCCAGCTTCCACACGGCGATCGCCAGCGGGAAGTTCCACGGCGTGATCAGCGCGCAGACGCCGACCGGCTCCCGGCGGGTGTAGTGCAGCATGCCCGGCACCGACACGGGGCTGACGGTGCCGCTGAGCTTGGTGGTCCAGCCGGCGAAGTAGCGCATCATGTCGGCGGCGCCGGCCATGCTGCCCTGCGCGAAGCCGACGGACTGACCCTGGTCCTGGCTCTCGAGCTCCCCGAGCTCGGCGGCGTGCTGCTCGATCAGGTCGCCGATCCGCCACAGGAGCTTGCCCCGGTCCGACGGCGTCATGCCGTGCCAGGCCGGGTCGGCCAGCGCCTTCGTCGCGGCCTCGACCGCGGCGTCGATATCGGAGGCCGTGGCCTCGACCGCGACGGCGAGCACCTGGCCGGTCGCCGGGTCGACGGTCTCGAACGTGTTCGTCCCGGAGCCGGCGGTCCATTCACCGCCGATGAAGAGCTGTCCGTGGGTAGCCATGCCGCGAACCTAGGCGTGCCACCGCCCGCCCGACACCGCCGTTTCCGCGCGACGGAACGCGGGACCGGCGACGCCGCCCGGTCGACGCCGGTCAGAAGCCGATGAGCGGCGCGGGGTCGACGGCCGTGCCGTCCTTCAGGATCGTGAAGTGCAGGTGGCAGGCGGTCGACCAGCCCGTAGTGCCGGCGTACGCGAGGGTGTCACCGCGACCGACTACCTGACCCACGTGCGCCCGGTATCGGCTGATGTGGTTGTAGATGGCGGTGTAGCTGTGCCCGTTGATCTTGCCGAGGTCGAGGTAGAGGCGGTTGCCCCAGACGCTGGAGTAGTAGGTCGAGATGACCTTGCCGGTGTCGATGGCTCGCTCCGGCGTGCCGCACGGTGCGTGCAGGTCGTCGCCGTCGTGCAGGCCCCAGTAGTGGTAGATCGGGTGCTCGCGCCAGCCGTACGGCGAGGTGATGTAGGTGTTCGACACCGGCGGGGCGAACATGCCGCCCGTGCTCGAGACGTGCCGGTTCGCGGCCTTCGCTGCGAGCGCGAGGATCTGCTTCCTGATCTGCGCCTCACGCCGGCGCAGCCTCGCCAGCTCACGTTCGTCCCGCTTCTTGACGCGCGCGGCGGTCGCAGCCGCCGACCGGCGGGTGCCGACCAGCTCGAGGACGGCGTTGCGGGCCAGGATCGCCTCGTGGCGCAGCGCCTTCACCTCGGCGACCTTCTGCGCCGCCTCCGCCTCCTTGGAGGCGACCGCGTCCGTGGCGTCCTGCACCTGCTGCTTGCGTACGACGAGCACCGCCTGCGCCGCCTCCAGCCGCTGCAGCGCGTTGTCCTGGGTGCCGGACACGGCGTCGCCGTACGCCTTCTGTCGGGTGAGGTCCTCCAGCGACCCGGCGCCCATGAGGGCGGAGAGCTGCTGCAGCTCGGGGTCGCCCTCACCGAAGCTCTCGAGCGCCTGGTCGCGCAGGGTGTCGCGCTGGTGGTCGACGTCGCTCTGACCGTCGGCCAGGTCCGCCTTGGCCTGCGCCAGCTCGGCCTTCTTCTCCGCGAGCTGTCGCCGTAGGGCCGCGTCGGCCGCGCGCGCGGTGCTCAGCCGGCTGTTGGTGGTGGCGAGGTGGGCGCGGGCGTGGCTCAGTCTGGTCCGTGCCGACGCGAGCGCGGCATCGGCCTTCCGCAGCTCGGCACTGGAGTCGTCGAGGTCCGCGGCCGCATGCTTCGTCCGCTGGTGGACATGCTTCTGCTTCTGCTCGAGCGCGTGCTTCTTCTGGGCGTGCGTGGAGCCGTGGTCCTCGGCGTCGGCGAGCGGGACCGTCAGGCCGACGATCACGAGGGCAGCGAGCCCACCGGCCAGGGCACGGCGGCGGGCGGCGCGGGGGAAGGAACGCACCGTCGGGTCTCCGGAGATGTTCGGGGCTGTGCAGGACGAGGGGAACAAGCTCCTCGACCGTAGACGACCGCGCTCAGACTTTGAGGTATTTGCGCGTGAGCAGGAGTGTCGGGATGAGCGTCAGCGCGACGCCGAGGATCGCCACGATCCCGAGCGACACGGCGTACTCGTGCCATCCCACCCAGTGGGTCCAGTGCGCGTTCGAGAGCCGGCGTACGACGCCGAGCCAGACGACCAGGGCCAGCGCCCCACCGGCCAGCACGATGCCCACGACCGCCGTCACGAGCGCCTCGAGCAGGAACGGCAGCGCGATGTAGAGCGTCGAGGCGCCGACCAGCCGCATGATGCCGATCTCGCGCCGTCGGGCGAAGGCGGCGAGGCGGATGGTGTTGGCGACCAGGAGCAGCGCGGCGATGACCAGCAGGATCGCCCCCACGAGCGCCGCGGTTCTCAGCCCGTCGATGGCGCTGAGCACGGGCCCGATCGTCTCGTGGTTGTCGGAGACGTGGTCGATGCCGTCCAGGCCTCCGATGGCCTCGACGATCTCCGAGGACTTGTGGGGATCGCTCATCGTGACCCAGTAGGACTGCCACATGTCCGACTGCCGCACGACGGGGTCGGAGCCCGACCAGTTGCTCTTGTCGGAGATCTGCTTGAACCGCTCGTAGGCCTGCGCCTGGTTCTCGAAGTCGTAGGACTTGACGTAAGGGTCGGCCTTGAGCTGCTTCTCGATCACCTGCTTCTCGGCGGAGTCGACCGGCCCGCTGCAGGCGGCGTTGCGGTCGTCGACGCCGTTGCACAGGTAGAAGGTGATCTGGAGCTCGTTGCCCCAGACGTCCTCGGTGAGGTTGGCCTGCTTCTGCAGCAGGATGCCGATGCCGGCGAGGGTGAGGGAGACGAGAAGCGTCAGGACCACGGCCAGGTGCATCGAGAGGTTGCGACGCAGACCCTGGCGGAGCTCGGTGAAGACGTAGCGCAGCTGCATGGAGGCGTGAAGAACTTTCGTGTCGTGCGGAGCGTTCGGGACGTACGGCGGGCGCCGGGCGGCTCGCCCGGTGAGGCCCGGTCCGATCAGTGCTGGAAGCCGTAGACGCCCTGGGACTGGTCGCGGATGACGCGCCCGGCCTCGAGCTCGATGACGCGCTTGCGCATCTGGTCGACGACGCCGGCGTCGTGGGTGGCCATGACGACCGTGGTCCCGGTGCGGTTGATCCGGTCGAGGATCTTCATGATCCCGACCGACGTGGCCGGGTCGAGGTTGCCGGTGGGCTCGTCGGCGATGAGGATCATCGGCCGGTTGACGAACGCGCGCGCGATCGCGACCCGCTGCTGCTCACCGCCGGAGAGCTCGTCGGGCATGCGGTCGCCCTTGCCTTCGAGACCGACCAGCTCGAGGGTCTCGGGGACCCTCGTGGCGATCTCCTGGCGCGAGTGACCGGTGACCTGCATCGCGAAGGCGACGTTCTCGCCCACCGTCTTGTTCTGCAGCAGGCGGAAGTCCTGGAAGACGGTGCCGATGTCGCGGCGCAGCCGCGGCACCTTCCAGCCCGCGAGGCGGTTGATCTCCTTCCCCGCGACGTAGACCCGGCCGCTGGTCGGCCGGGTCTCCCGCAGGACGAGCCGCAGCGCGGTCGACTTGCCGGAGCCGGACTGGCCGACCAGGAAGACGAACTCGCCCTTCTCCACGTCGACAGAGACCTGCTCGAGCGCAGGCTTGGTCGTACCGGGGTAGGTCTTCGTGACCTTCTCGAAGCGAATCACCGGGCCGAGGGTAGTCCAACCGTGGGAACGTACGCTCTTCCCCGTGCGCGTGAAGATCGCTCTCCTGGCCGCCGCGACCCTCGTCACCGCTGCGGGCGTCGGGGTCGGTGTGATCCTTCACTCGCCCGACGAGCCCGCGCCGACACGGCCATCCACCACGACGCTCGCCCAGGTCGACACCACGACGATCGTCGTGGCCCGCGAGCCGTTCTGCGACCGCCTCCCGGACGCCGACGTCAAGGCCGCCCTCGCCGGGGAGCCGACCCGGACGGCGTCGTACGGCGACGGCGACTCGGCCACGCTCACGGGCGCCGAGGGCTCGGTCACCGACGTGGCCCAGGAGTACGGCTGCACATGGACGGGGCCGAGGACGGCCGGCGCCACGACCGCGGGCACCACGGCGCGGGCCTGGGTCTTCGCACCTCCGGTGACGCTCGCCTGGGCGCGGCAGATGTCGGCGCGTGCGCCGAAGGGCTGCCGCGCCCAGCAGGGGCCGGCGTACGGCCGCCCGACGCTCGCCTTCACGTGCACGTCACAGCGGCGGAGCACCGTGTCCTACCGCGGCCTCTTCGGTGACGCCTGGCTCAGCTGCGAGCTGATCGGACGACCGGGCGAGGCGGCGAGCGAGGTCACCGAGCGCGCCGGTCGCTGGTGCCTCGCCGTGGCGCGCGCCGCCACCGCCTGACCCGCGGATTCGTCCTCGGCGAAGCTTTTCGGCGTGCCCTCTTCCCTTTGCGCCTCTTCTATGTCTAGTATTCCAGTCGACTTAATCGCTTGGAGGGCAGTGATGGCCGACCATCTCACCGGAACGACGTACCACCCGACGTACGATCCGGCCGCCAGCGTCGCGCGGATCCGCGACCTGCACCGGAGCCTGACCCCTGACGGCGGCGTGCTCGCCGGCGTCGACCTCGACCTGTGCGCCGGCCAGGTCGTCGCCTTGATGGGCAGGCGCGGCAGCGGCAAGACCACGCTGCTCCGCGCGCTCGCGCGACTCGACCAGGAGGTGGTCGGTCACGGAACCCTTCGCGCGCCCACGTCGGTCGCGGTCCTCGGCGACGAGCCGCGGCTTCTCGGCTGGCGCCGGATCCTCGACAACGTCACGAGCGGGCTCGAGGACCCCGACTCCCTGGACCGTGGGCGCCATGCCTTGGCCGAGGTCGGGCTCGCCGGCCGCGAGCTCGACTGGCCGGGCGACCTCGACGCCGGCGAGCAGCACCGGGCGGCGATCGCCCGCGCCCTCGCCGGCTCCCCCGAGCTGGTTCTCGCAGACGAGCCGTTCCGCCGCCTCGATGCGCTCACGCAGCGTGGCCTGCACCGGCTGGTGCGGACCGTCTGCGGGAACCACCGACTCGCCGTCCTCTTCGTCACCAACGACGTCCACGAGGCGATCACCCTCGCCGACCGCGTCGTGACGCTCCGCGACGGGCGCGTCCACCGCGATCTCGCGGTCCGCGTCAGCGGGGCGGTCCCCGTCGCCGACGAGTACGCCGCCCTGCGGTCGCTGCTCCTGGGCGAGATCGGCATCGGGGCGGCCACCGACAGCGCCGTCGCGGACCACCGTGCCGTCCGGCCGCGGAGGGAGACCGCCTAGGAAGGAACCCGAGGCCGTCACAGCCTCGCGAACCGGTCGCCGCGCTTGCCACGCGCCGAGCGGCCCGCCGCCCACGCTGGGTCAGAGCAGCGTCGGAGCGGCCACCTGGAGCAGGGCGGCGGCCCGATGGGATGGGGTCGCCGCCCTGCGACACAGGCACCGGGAGGGTCGACACGCCCACATGGCAGACCCTCCCTCTTCGTCGAGCTTCATTGTGTATTAATTTCGTTGACTTAGTCATGTCATCCGTGAGGAGCACCGATGCACCACGCCGACCACCCAGACCACGCCGGGCGGTCCCGCCGTACCTGGCTCGCGACCATCGCCCCGGTCGCCGTCCTGGCCGCCGCGCTCTTGGGGCTCACCGCCTGCGGGGCGGACGAAGGTCCACACCTCGCACTCACCGCGGCGCTTCCCCAGAAGACCCCGAAGGGCACGGAGATCCGCATCGGCGACCCGGCCGCGCAGGCCGCGATCCAGGCTGCCGGGCTCGACAAGGAGCTCGCCGCCGACGGCGTCAAGGTCGCCTGGGCCGACCTCAGCGGCGGCCCGCAGACGATCCAGGCGTTCCGTGGCGGGAAGCTCGACTGCGGGGCGGTGGCCGACATCCCGTCGCTCTTCGCCGCCTGGACCGGGACCTCGACCAAGATCATCTTCCAGTCGGTCACCGTCGACCCGCTGAAATACCCGATCTACCAGCTCGGGATCGCTCCGGGCGAGCACATCACGACCCTGGCCGATCTCAAGGGCAAGAAGATCGCCTACAGCCCCGGCCAGGCGCAAGGGGCGCTCGTGCTCCGCGTCCTCAAGAAGGCCGGGCTGACCCAGAAGGACGTGCACCTCGTCGAGATGACCAGCGTCAACGACACCTATGTCACCGCGCTCGGCAGCAAGGCGGTCGACGTGGCGCCGCTCGCCGCCGCCAACCTCAAGATCTATGCCGCGAAATACCCCGGCAGCAGCTCGCTGCACACCGGCATCCGCGACGACGCGTCGACCCTCTACTGCCTCACCGACTCGCTCGAGGACGCCGACAAGGCCGCCGCGCTCAAGGACTACGTCGCGGTCCGCACCAAGGCGCTGCTCTGGGTGAACGACCACCCCGACGAGTACGCCAAGGCCTACTACCAGGACGTCGAGGGCCTCAACGAGGCCGACGCGAAGTGGAGCGTCCAGGTCGGCGGCAAGGACGGCATCCCGAAGACCTGGGACAACGCGGTCAAGCGACTGCAGGAGACCGCCGACCTGCTCTCCCAGGAGCAGGGCCACAAGAAGCTCGACGTCGAGGACCTCGTCGACCGCCGCTTCGAGAAGGTCGAAGCGCAGGCGGCCGGCGGACACGTCGTGACAGGAGACGCCTCATGACCACCGATCTCGCCACCGACCTCACCTCCACCGCCACGACCGCTCCCCCGACGCGCACCGCGACGAAGGACGGAGGAGTCTCCGCGGAGACCGACGCGCGCGTCGTACGCCGACGGCTCGGACCCGGGCGCAGGATCCGGTTCGCCTTCTGGGTCGGACCGACCGTCCTGCTCGCGGTCTGGGTCATCGGCTCCAAGACCGGCCTCATCAGCGAACAGGTGCTCTCCGCCCCCTGGACCGTCGTGGAGTCGGCAAAGACCCAGTGGACGGACCAGGACCTGCTCGGGGACATCCTCGCCTCGCTGAAGCGCGCCGTCATCGGGCTCGCGCTCGGGATCGCCGCCGGCACCGTCCTCGCGCTCCTCTCCGGCCTGTCCCGGGTCGGCGAGTCGCTCATCGACGGGCCGATCCAGATCAAGCGGTCGATCCCCACGCTCGCGCTCATCCCCCTCTTCATCGCATGGTTCGGGATCGGCGAGCAGATGAAGATCATCACGATCGCCCTGATCACGCTGATCCCGATCTACATCCACACCCACAACGGGCTGCGCAGCATCGAGGGCAAGTACGCCGAGCTGGCCGAGACCATCGGCCTGCGCCGCGGCGAGTTCATCCGCCAGGTGGTGCTGCCGGGAGCTCTGCCGGGATTCCTGCTCGGCATGCGCTTCGCGGTGACCTCGTCCCTCCTCGGCCTTGTGGTCGTCGAGCAGTACAACGCGACCAGCGGCATCGGCCACATGATGACGCTGGCCCAGAACTACGGGCAGACCGACATCATCGTCGTCGGCCTCGTCATCTACGGCGCGTTCGGCTTCCTCGCCGACGGCGCCGTCCGACTCACCGAGAGGAAGGTGCTCGCATGGCGACGCACGCTCGAGGGCTGACCGGGGCCGGCACGACGACCCCCGCCCCGACCACCACGGCCGGCGACACCGGCGGCACCGGCGGCACCGGCGGCACCGGCGACGCCCAGGCCGCCGTCAGGGTCCGCAACCTGCACCGCAGCTTCAACAAGGCCGGGGGCGTGCTCAACGGCCTCGACCTCGACATCGCGCCGGGCGAGTTCGTGGCGCTGATCGGCCGGTCGGGCAGCGGCAAGAGCACGCTGCTGCGAGCACTCGCCGGACTCGACCGCGACGTGGCCGGCCACGGCCAGATCACGGTGCCGGAGTCGGTCTCGGTGGTCTTCCAGGACTCCCGGCTGCTCCCCTGGCGGCGCGTGCTCGACAACGTCGTCCTCGGCCTGAAGGTCAAGGTGGCCGCCGAGCGGGGCACGCAGGCGCTCGCGGAGGTCGGTCTGGCCGGACGCGAGAAGGCGTGGCCCTACGAGCTCTCCGGCGGCGAGCAGCAGCGTGCGTCCCTGGCCCGCTCGCTGGTCCGGGAACCACAACTGCTCCTCGCCGACGAGCCGTTCGGCGCGCTGGACGCGCTGACCCGCATCAAGATGCACGTCCTGCTGCGCAGGCTCTGCGAGGTGCACCGGCCCGCCGTCCTCCTGGTGACGCACGACGTCGACGAGGCGATCGTGCTCGCCGATCGGGTGATCATGCTCGACGACGGAGTCGTCCGGACCGACGTCCGCATCGACCTGGAGAGCCGATCGCAGGCCGACCCGCGGTTCGCCGAGCTGCGCAGCTTCCTCCTCGCCGAGCTCGGCGTCAACGAGGAGACCCTGCCCGGTCAGCGGATCGCGTCCTGATCCACCGCTGCCACGGCGGGGCGCCGCCGGCGTACGCCGCAACGACGCGAGGGGCCGCCCGCC
>NZ_JBFPJR010000058.1:0-12882 GCF_040838215.1 Nocardioides eburneus
GTCCGCCGTACCCCCGCTTCCGGCGGGCGCGTGACGCGCCCGCCGTTGTCCGATGAAAGGTCACCGATGAGCACCACCGCCGGGCCCGTAGAGCCCACCCCCGAGTATGTCCTGCGCTTCTCGTGCGAGGACCGCCTCGGCATCGTCTACGCGATCTCGAAGTTCCTCCTGGACCACGACTGCAACATCGTCGAGAGCCAGCAGTTCGGATCGCGGACGTCGGGACTCTTCTTCCAGCGGGTGCAGTTCCACGCCAACGACGGCGGGATCCTCGACGTCGACGGCCTCCGCCGCGAGTTCGAGTCGATCGGCGCCGAGTTCGGCATGATGTGGGACCTGCGTGAGCTCAGCGCCAAGCAGCGCGTGCTCATCATGGTCAGCAAGTACGGCCACTGCCTCGACGACCTGCTCTTCCGCGCCCAGAGCGGCTGGCTGAACGTCGAGATCGCCGCCGTCGTCTCGAACCACCCCGACATGCAGCACCTCGTCGAGAGCTACGACGTGCCGTACTTCCACGTCCCCGTGAC
The DNA here is from genome assembly GCF_040838215.1 of Nocardioides eburneus. Lineage (NCBI taxonomy): Bacteria > Bacillati > Actinomycetota > Actinomycetes > Propionibacteriales > Nocardioidaceae > Nocardioides > Nocardioides eburneus. The sequence goes on from NZ_JBFPJR010000058.1 coordinate 528, forward strand.
CGCCGAGACGAAGCCGGCCGCCGAGGCCGAGCTCCTCGAGCTGGTCGAGAAGTACGACGTCGACCTGGTCGTCCTGGCCCGCTACATGCAGATCCTCTCCGACGACCTGTGCCGCCAGCTCGAGGGCCGGGCCATCAACATCCACCACTCGATGCTCCCGGCGTTCAAGGGTGCCCGGCCCTACCACCAGGCTCGCGACCGCGGCGTCAAGCTCGTCGGCGCCACGGCCCACTACGTGACCGCGGACCTCGACGAGGGCCCGATCATCGAGCAGGAGGTCGCCCGTATCGACCACACGATGACCGCCGAGCAGGTGACCCAGGTCGGCCGCGACAACGAGTGCATCGCGCTCGCCCGCGCCGTCCGCTGGCACACCGAGAGCCGGGTCATCATCGGCGGGAAGCGCACGGTCGTCTTCAAGTAGCGGCGTGGCTTCGCGCACCAAGGGTTTCACGTAGGTGAGCGCCGAGGGGCGCCGAATCCGCCAAGGAGGCCGGGATGAAGACACAGGCAGCCGTGCTCTGGGAGTACGGCGGGGACTGGCAGGTCGAGGAGCTGGAGCTCGACGAGCCGCGCGGTGACGAGGTGCTCGTCAAGCTGGCGGCCTCCGGGCTGTGCCACTCCGACGAGCACGTCCGGGTCGGGGACCTCCCGATGGAGGCCTTCCCGATCATCGGCGGCCACGAGGGCGCCGGCGTCGTCGAGCAGGTCGGGCCGAACGTCACCGGGCTCGCCCCCGGCGACCACGTCGTCCTCAGCTTCATCCCGGCCTGTGGCCGGTGCCCCTCGTGCGCGACGGGCAACCAGAACCTCTGCGACAAGGGTGCCGGCATGCAGGTCGGGCTCCAGCAGGACGGAACGGCGCGCCACCACGTCCGCGGGCAGGACGCTCGGCTCATGTGCATGGTCGGCACGTTCTCGCCGTACACGCTCGTCAACCAGGACTCGGTCGTGAAGATCGACGAGAGCATCCCGCTCGACAAGGCGGCGCTCGTGGGCTGCGGCGTGACGACCGGCTGGGGCACGGCGGTGTACGGCGCCAAGGTCGGCGCCGGCCAGACCGTCGTCGTCCTGGGCGTCGGCGGCGTCGGCAGCAACGCGGTCCAGGGAGCCCGGATCGCCGGCGCCTCCACGATCGTCGCGGTCGACCCTTCGGAGTTCAACCGCGAGCAGGCCAAGCGCTTCGGCGCGACCCACACCGCCGCGAACGCCGACGAGGCCCGCGCCCTGGTCGCGGACCTGACCCGGGGCCAGATGGCGAGCTCGGCGATCATCACGGTCGGCGTCGTCGACGGCACGATCGTCGGCGACGCGATCTCGTTGGTCGGCAAGCTCGGGACCGTGGCGATGACCTCGCTCGGGCCCGTCACGGACACCAACGTGACGCTGCCGATGTTCGAGGTGACGGCCTGGCGGAAGACCCTCACCGGGTGTCTGTTCGGCAACGCGAACCCGCGCTACGACATCCCGCGCCTGCTCGAGCTCTACCAGCGCGGCGACCTGCTCCTCGACGAGCTCGTCACCCGCACCTACACGCTCGACCAGATCAACGACGGCTACGAGGACATGCGCCAGCACCGCAACGTCCGCGGGGTGCTCCTCTTCGACTGAGGCTGTTGCTCACCACCGTGTCGCCGGCCGCCGCTCGGTCGGAGATTTTCCGTGGGTGACCCGCATGCCCTCCCCCGTACGGGACACCGGAACGCATGCTCACTCTCACCGAGAACGCCACAACGATCATCACCAACCTGACCCACCAGCCCGACGCGCCCGAGGGCACGGCCCTGCGGATCACCTCCGACTCCCCGGAGCCGGGGCTGGCCGTGACCACGGCGACCTCGGCCCAGCCGGGCGACCAGGTGGTGGAGCAGCAGGGCGCCACGGTCTACCTCGATGAGACGGCCGCGACGCTCCTCGACGACAAGGTGCTCGACGCCAACCTCACCCAGGAGGGGAAGGTCGAGTTCGCGATCGGCCAGCAGGCCTGACCTTCGTCTGAACCGCAGCGACGCGCAGGAGCCACGACGGCTCCTGCGCGTCGTCGTCTCGTCGCGGGCCTCGGCGAGCGCGCCCAGGCCCGCTGTCGTGCTGTCCGGCTCGTGCTGGCGGCCCATGCCCTCGGCTCGTCCTCGGCGCTGACCTCAGCACGCTTTGAGGTCGTCGTCCATCCCCGGCGGCCGAACCGTCGCCGGCAGGGTGGTCGGCGGGCAGTCGCACCTGCCGCCGCACGGCAGGTAGGTGTGCAGCGGATGACCACATCGCGGACACGACGGGTCGTGCGGCAAGGGGCCTTCCCCGTGCCTGGTCACGTCATCCATGACGTCCCTCCAGATCCCTGGCTACTCCCTCACCAGGTGATTCTCACGAGGTACCCCGTCGGACGCGCCGCCGATCCCTCGACCGACGGCGCGGACGAGACTCCGGCGAAGCGACGCCGGACCGGCGCTCAGGCCTGCCCGAGCTCGCGCTCGGCCAGGAACTGCTGGGCGAGCCGCTTCGGCGCGCGCAGCAGCCACGCCTCCGTGACGATCTCCTCGAGCTCGTCCTCCTCGACCGCTGCCAGACGGACCAGGACCGCCGGGTACCCGTCGAAGTGGGGGATCGTGAAGTAGATATCGGGCTCGGAGGCGATGAGCGCCTGCTTCTCCCCCTCGTCGGCGACGCGTACGCCGAGGATCTCCCCCTCGGGCGCCGCGTCGCCGAGCGCGGCGAGGTCGGTCTTGCGCAGGGGTCGCTCCCACACGAAGCTCTTGTCCCGCACCCGCCACATCTCGTGACCCCAGGAGAGCTTCGACGTCACCTCGGGCAGGGACTCGGCGAGGCGGCGTACGTCGTCAAGGGTGGCCATCGGTCCGCGTGTCCCGCTCAGAGCTGCTTGAGGCGCGGCAGGACCGTGTCGCACACCTGCTCGGTCCAGCCGACCGGGTCGTCGCCCGGCGGAGTGAGGGTGAAGAGCGTGAAGCCGAGCTTGGCGTACTCCTCGGCCTGGGCGAGGAAGCCGTCCGGGTCGGCGACGGGGTCGCCACCGCCCATCCCCCCGAGCGTCTTCTCGATGCTGTCGTAGTCGCGGCCGACGTCGTCGCAGTGCTTGCGGAGCACGTCGAGCTTGTGGGCGACGGCGTCGACGCCCTCACGGGCGAAGAGGTGACAGGCGTCGGCGTACTGCGCGACCAGCCGCAGCGTCTTCCGCTCCCCACCACCGCCGATCAGGATCGGGATCGAGCCGCGCACCGGTGGCGGGACGTTGACGGTCTCCGCCAGCTGGTAGTGGGTTCCCTCGAACGGGCCGTTGTCGTCGCTCCACATCTGCTGGCAGATCCGGATCGCCTCCTCCAGTCGCTCGAAGCGCTCCTTGAGCGGCGGGAACGGCACGCCGAGCCCGGCGTGCTCCCGGTCGTACCAGGCGGCGCCGATCCCGAGGATCGCGCGCCCGTGGGAGAGCACGTCGAGGGTCGTGACCGTCTTCGCGAGCAGGCCCGGGTGGCGGTAGGTCACCCCGGTGACGAGCATGCTGAGACGGACGTTCTCGGTCACCTGCGACAGCGCGCCCAGGGTCGTGTAGCCCTCGAGCATCGGCTCCGGCGGCCCGCCCCGGACCTCCATCTGGAACCAGTGGTCCATGACCGTCAGCAGGTCGACCCCGCCCTGGTCGGCGACCTTCGCGGTCGCGACCAGCTTGTCGGCGAGCTCGGACTGCCAGCCGGCGTGGGAGAAGGTGGCGTAGTGGATGCCCAGGTCCATCGTGGTCTCCTCAGATCTGCGTCAAGCGAGGGAGTACGTCGCCGACGACCTGTGTCGCCCACGGCACCGGATCAACGTACTGCGGCGGCATCAGCGCCACCAGGGAGATCCCGAGCGCGGCGTACTCCTCCATGTCGGCAAGGAACGCGTCGGTGTCCTCGAGGGGCCGGCCCTCGGGATGGGTGAACGTGAAGTGGTGCAGTCCGAGGTCCATGGTCCTCACGCTAGGACTTCGAGCGCGCTCCAACGCAAGCCCTTCAACCACCCCGCGGCAGGCTGCCCTACCATGCGGCGCATGCTCACCCGCGCCCTCACGATCGCGGCCGGTGCCGCGCTCCTGCTCACCCTCGCCGGCTGCGGCTCGCACGGCACGTCCGCCTCGGCCGCCGCCGACAACGCCCCGGCCGGCTCCTCGAGCTCGCCGAGCGGCGCGGGGCGGTGCTCCTACCCCGCCGACCCAGCCGGCGCCTCGAAGAAGGTCGACCCGCCGCCGTCGACACCCTCCGAGAACGGCAAGGTCAGGGCCACGATCACGAGCTCCGTGGGCGCGCTCCACCTGACGCTCGATGCGACGAAGGCCCCGTGCACGGTCAACTCCTTCGTCTCGCTGGCCGATCAGGGCTTCTACGACGGCACCTCCTGCCACCGTCTCGGCGACGCGACCGGGTTCGAGCTGCTCCAGTGCGGCGACCCGACCGGCACCGGCACCGGTGGTCCGGGCTACTCGATCCTCGACGAGTACGACGGCTCCGAGACCTACCCCGCCGGCACCCTCGCCATGGCGCGGGCCTCCCAGCCGAACAGCGGCGGCAGCCAGTTCTTCATGGTCTTCGGCGACACGCAGCTGTCGCCGAAGTACACCGTCTTCGGCACCCTCGACCAGGCCGCGGTCAAGGCACTCGCCAAGGTCGGCAAGGCAGGGAACGACGGCGCGTGGGGCGACGGCACCGGCCGCCCCATCATCCCGGTGACCTTCACCAAGGTCACGGTGCGCTGATCACCCGCTGACGACACTTCCCCGGCGCGGTGGCTCTCGCCGCAGCAGCCGGGGAAGGTAGGTCGCGCCCTCCCCCCGCGTTGCGGCGCTGTCGCCCGGGTTGGCGATGCCACAGTGCTTGAGCGAGAGGCAGCCGCAGCCGATGCAGCTGTCGAGCCCGTCGCGCAGCCGCTCCAGCGCGGCGATCTGCTCGTCGAGGCGCGAGCGCCAGTGGCGCGACATCCGATGCCAGTCCGCCTTGGTCGGGGTGCGCTCGGCGGGGAGGCACGCGAGCTCGTCGCGGATCTCCTCCAGGCTGAGCCCCACGTTGCTCGCCGCGCGGATGAAGGCGAGCCGTCGCAGCACGCTCCGGGGGAAGGTACGCCGGCCCCCGGCCGAGCGCTCTGCCGTGATGAGCCCCTGGCTCTCGTAGTAGCGCAGCGCACTCGCGGCGAACCCGCTGCGTCGAGTCACCTCGCCAATGGCAAGCCGGTCGCGCGCATCCATCGGAATCTCCTCCGTCCTGGCCCTTGACCTCAAGTTCGCTTTAACTTGAAGGCTAGGCGCATGACACCTCTCGACACAACCCATCCCTCCCCGGCCGAGGCAACCAGCCCGCGGCCCGTCGCCGTCGTCACCGGCGGCTCCGCCGGCCTCGGGAACGCCCTCGTCCGCGCGCTCGCCGACGACGGCTGGCACGTGGTCACCGACGCCCGCACCGCCCCCACGCTCGTCGCCGCCACCGCGGGTCTCCCCCACGTCACCGCGATCGCCGGCGACGTGCGCTCCGCCCGCCACCAGGCGCATCTGGCGGAGGCGGTGGACGACCTCGGCCGGCTGGACCTGCTCATCCACAACGCGAGCGAGCTCGGCCCCATGAGCGAGCTGGCCGACGTCGTACTCCCGGCGCTGCGGGAGGTGATCGCCGTCAACCTGCTCGTGCCGCTCGAGCTCACCCAGCGGCTCCTCCCCCGGCTGCGCGCCTCGCACGGCACGCTGGTCGGCATCTCCAGCGACGCCGCGGTCGAGCACTACCCGCGGTGGGGTGCGTACGCCGCCAGCAAGGCCGCGCTCGACCACCTCGTCCTCACCCTGGCCGTCGAGAACGACCTGACCGGGTACGCCGTCGACCCCGGCGACCTGCGGACCGCGATGCACCAACGGGCGTTCCCCGGCGAGGACATCTCCGACCGCCCGCTCCCGGAGACGGTCGTGCCCGACCTGCTCACGCTGGTGCGCAGCGGCCGGCCGTCCGGCCGCTACCGCCTCGCCGCGCTGCTCGCGGAGGCGACCCGATGACCGCGCCCGCCGACGCCCTGACGGCCGTGCTCGCCGAGCACCCGACCACCGCCTTCCCGCTCCCTCCAGCAGCACGGCCCCGGCGCCCGCGGAGTGGCGCGGCTATGCACGCGACGAGGTGAGGATGCTCGTCGGTCGGCCGGGCCGGCTGCGCCACGCCCGGTTCCGCGACCTCCCGGACCACCTTGAGCGCGGCGACCTGCTGGTCGTCAACGACTCGGCCACCGAGGCGCGCGAGCTCGACGCCCGGCTCGTCGGGCGTGGCCCGGTCGTCCTCCATCTGGCGCAGCGTCTGCGCGACCGCGGCTGGGCCGTCGAGCTCCGGACGGCACCGGACGCCGCCAGGCCTGTGCTCGACGCCGGCGAGGGCGATGTCGTCGTCACGCCGACCGGCACGCTGCGGCTCACACTCACCGCTCCTCACCCTCGTGAGCGCTCCTCGCCGACCGGTCGCGGGAACCGGCTGTGGCGGGCCGCGATGACCGGCGACGTCGCGCTGGCCCTCGCCACCGAGGCACGCCCGATTGCCTACGGCTACCTCGACCGGCGCTATCCGCTCGAGGCCTACCAGACCGTCTTCGGTCTCCGCGCCGGCAGCGCCGAGATGCCCTCCGCGGGGCGACCGTTCACGCCCGAGCTCGTCACACGGCTGGTCGCCCGCGGGGTGCAGATCGCCCCCGTGACCCTCCACACCGGCGTCTCCTCCCAGGAGGCGGGCGAGGCACCGCCGCCCGAGTGGTTCGAGGTCACGGCGGCGACCGCCCGCCTCGTCCGTGACACCAAGCTCGCCGGTGGACGCGTCGTGGCCGTCGGGACGACCGTGACCCGCGCGCTCGAGTCGGCGGTCTCCCGCCGCGGTCGGCGCGGCTACACCGTACGGGCCGCGCGCGGCTGGACCGGCCGCGTCGTGACACCCGAGCAGCCGCCGTACGTCGTCGACGGGCTCGTCACCGGCTGGCACGACCCGCAGGCCTCCCACCTGCTCCTCGTCGAGGCGGTCGCCGGGCCCGAGCTCACCCAGCAGGCGTACGACGCCGCCGTCGCCGCGGGCTATCTCTGGCACGAGTTCGGCGACTCCGCCCTGCTGCTTCCCTGACTCACCCAGCGGTCGGCGCCTCGGCGGGGTCGTCGACGGGCGCGAGGCTGCCGGGCCGGTAGGAGACGGGCTCGCCGAGCGTGACGGTCCGGCCCACCGTGCAGAGCCGGGTCTGGCTCTTCTCGATCGCGCGCGGCAGCATCTCGCGGGCGGCGTCGCCGGCGTCCCCTTCGGGGAACGTCACGTCGAAGGTGACCGAGATGCCGACCACGTGGTTGCCGTTCTCGTCGCGCACCTTCGTCCCCTGCGCACGAGCGTCGAAGCTTGCGAACTCCGACCGCTTGCCGGTGATGAAGTCGACGTCGAGGGCACCGCAGCCCGCGAGGGCCGCAAGGAGCAGCTCGACCGGCGTGAAGTCGGGGTCGTCCCCGTGGCCGATCGGCACGACCCCGCCGCGAGCGTTGATCGCCTTGAAGCGGTGCTCGCCGACCTTCGTCAGGTCGACGAGCGTGGGGGCGGTGGTGGGGCGGGGCCCCTGGTTCTCGATGCTGGACCCGGTGGTGGACATGGTCCCAGCGTGCCAGAGGCCCCGCCCCGTCGGTCATGAGGACCGGCCGTCGTGCGGGCCGGGGACCGTCAGCGGACCACGAAGGGCACCCCGACCGCGCCGTAGAGGACCGTGTCGACCGGGCCGAGCGTCAGGGTCTTCTTCAACGGGTCGACACCCGCGTGCTTGACGGTGACCGAGACCTTGACGGCATCGCTGCGGGTCTTGCCGGCCAGCGCCTTCTTGACCTGAGCGAGGCTGGTCGCGTCGTAGATGTCGGCGTACGTCTCGCCACCGCCGAGGGCGCGCAGCGTCCCCTTCGAGCCCTTCAGCCGCCAGGGCGCCCAGACGCTCGTCGTGACGTAGCGCGTGCCGGTGGCGCCGTGCAGGACGAAGCGCAGGCTGGCCCTCTTTCCTGCGGCGACCGAGACCGGGGCCTTCGCGGTGACCTTGACCCATCTCCCGCTGCGCTTCTGCTGGACCGCCGTCACCTCGCGGGTCTGGCTGACGTCGTTGAGGGCCGAGCGGGTCGTCACCGAGGTGAGCGTGACCCCGCGCATCGTGCTCAGCGCGTAGGTGAGGTCCCCGATGTCCCAGCTGGAGTCGTAGGAGATGTCGGCCGAGGACGCGTACCGGTCGGTGTGCGTCAGGGTGAACGCCTTCCCACCGGCCCGCCCCTTGACGGTGTAGGTCACCAGCGCGCCGCCCTTCTTCACCCCGTCGAGTGCCGCGTCGTTCATGACCGTCGTCTCCCCGAAGGCGCCGTCCGCGAAGTAGTCGGCCACGGACGCGTAGCTGCGCCCGGCGTGGGTCTCCTTGCCATACGTCGAGGACGCCGAGAAGGTCGCGGTCGCCGGCTTGGAGCCGACCGGACCGCCGATGCCGGTGAACCCGTCCTTCGAGATCGTCCCGGCCACCTGACCCAGATTGGCCAGCTTGAACGGCGCGACCGGGTCCTCCTGCACCACGACCGCGTCGGCCGTCATCAGCGCCATCGTCGTCGTCCCTGCCGCGGTCATCGGGTGCCCGAAGGCGACGAGTCCGCCGCGGCACACCGCGGTGATGGTGCCGATGCCGGCCTCCGTCACGTCACCCCACACGAGCGCCGCCGCCACGTTGCCTCCCGGCACCAGCGTCTCGGGGCCGGGGCCCGTCGCGGTGGCCTTCGCCGAGCCCATCTTCGCGGTGGAGAGGAAGTGCGCCGCGAACGCGTGCTCCGCCTTCGTCCTCGCGCGCACGGACCTGCCGCGCGAGGCAGCCGCCCCCTTCACCGAGGGCAGGCCGAGGCGGGTGAAGCTCCCGGCCTCGTCGGCCGGCACGTCGGCCGCCTTGGCGATGCGCTTGGTGAGGGCCCGGTTGTCGACGGTGACCTTCTTCGGCGCCGCCGATGACGTCGCCGGCGTTGCGCCGCCGGGCAGGTACTTCGTCATCGACGCATACGGCGTGATGCCCGCGATCGTCGACGGCCCCGACGACAGCCCGTAGGCGACCGCTCCGATGAGCTCGCCGGTGGCATCGTCGTAGACCGGCGAACCGGACATGCCCTCCCAGATGCCGCCGACCTTGTCGATCGCGTCGGAGTGGAGGTCCATCAGGATCATGTCGGTGCCCGGCTGGATGCCGTCGTCGAGCACGCCGATGACCGAGCCGGTGAACGACGTGGGGGTCGTCCCGTCGGAGACGGTGAGCCCGTTGACGGTCTCCCCCTTGGCCACACTGGCCTGCGGGAAGGCGGTAGGACAGTCCGCCGCGGCGGACGGGCTGTCGGCCCGGGCGGCGTCCGGCAGGGCAAGACCCGCGGGCACGAGCCCGAGGGTCAGGACCGCTGCTGACGCGAGCCCGAGAAGAGGCCGCCGCCGGGAACCGGCGGCAAGGGACGTGGTGGTGCGGCTCATGGGTTTCGCTCCCTGGATCCTCACTCGCGTGACGGTCACGCGATGCGGAGTATGACGTTCGCTTCCCCTCCGGGGTTGCAGAACACAGGAACCCGATGCCGCGCGCACCGTACGTCCCTCCGGCGGGGCACTAGCCTTTGCTCGTGACCGCCGCGACGAGCCCGAGCCAGAGCCTGACCCGCGCCGAGGCGGAGTCCCGCCGCCGCCTGATCGAGGTGGCGTCGTACGACGTCCGGCTCGATCTCGCGGCGAGCGAGTCGACGTTCGGCTCGGTGACGACGATCCGGTTCCGCTCGGAGGGCGGTCCCACGTTCGTCGACCTCAAGCCCGTCGCGGTCGCCAGCATCCGGCTCAACGGGCACGAGCTCGGACCGGACGCCCTCGTGCGCGGACGGGTCCCGCTCGAGACCGTCGCGGGGGACAACGAGCTGGTCGTCGAGGCCACGATGCGGTTCCGCAACGACGGCGAGGGGCTGCACCGCTCGGTCGACCCGGCCGACGGTCGGCACTATGTCTACGGCATGTCGTTCATGGAGGCCGCGCCGAGCATCTTCGCGTGCTTCGACCAGCCGGACCTCAAGGCGCCCTACACCTTCCACGTGGTGGCGCCCGCAGACTGGGTCGTGGTCGGCAACGCGCCCGGCGAGCGGGTGGAGACCGACGCGCGCGGTGCAGCGCGGTGGGAGTTCCGGCAGACGCCGCCGCTGTCGACGTACTTCGTCACGCTCGTGGCCGGGCCCTACCACGTGGTGACCGCCGAGCACCACGTCGACGACGGGGTCATCCCGCTCGGGCTCTCCGCCCGCGCCAGCCTCGCCGCCCACCTCGACCGGGACGCCGAGGAGCTCCTGACGCTCACGCGGCAGTCGTTCGACGAGTTCCACCGGCTGTTCGGGATCCGCTATCCCTTCGGCAGCTACCACCAGGCGTTCGTGCCGGAGTTCAACGCGGGCGCGATGGAGAACCCGGGCTGCGTGACCTTCCGCGACCCGCTGGTCTTCACCTCGCGCGTGACGCGCGGGCAGCGGATCAACCGCGCCACGACGGTGGCCCACGAGATGGCGCACCAGTGGTTCGGCAACCTGGTGACGCCGGTGTGGTGGGACGACCTGTGGCTCAACGAGTCCTTCGCGGAGTACATGGGCAACCGGGTGACCGCCGACGTCACGGAGTACGCCGACGCGTGGGCCGACAACTCCTACGCCCGCCGCCAGTGGGGGCTCGTCGCCGACCAGCGGCCCTCGACACACCCCGTCGCCGGGAACGGTGCCCCCGACGCGGCCTCGGCGCTGCAGAACTTCGACGGCATCTCCTATGCCAAGGGCTCGGCGGTCCTGCGGCAGCTCAACGCGTCGCTCGGTGACGAGGTGTTCTTCGCCGGAGTCATCGACCACTTCACGCGGCACCGCTTCGGCAACGCCACGATGCACGACCTGTTCGCGAGCTGGGAGCGCGCGGGTGCCGGCGACCTGCGCGAGTTCACCACGAGCTGGCTGCGGACCGCAGGCCCGGACACGATCACGCTCGACCGGAGCGCGGGTGTCGTCCGCCGCGAGGCGCCGGCGGCGTACCCGGCCGAGCGCACGCACACCTTCCGCGTGGCGGTGCACGACTCGAGCGGCTGGCGGACCGAGTCGCTCACCGTCGACGGCGCGACCACGCCGTACGCGCCGGAGGGCGACGCCGTCGTCCTCGACCCGTACGACGACACCTGGGCGCTCCTCCAGCCCGACGCCGGCACGGTGCGGGCGCTCACGACGCTGCTGCCGGACGTCACGGACCCGGGCCTGCGCGCCGGGGTGTGGAACAACCTCCGCAGCGCGCTCCACAACGCGGCCGTCTCCCCCGCCGACGTCGTGGACGTCGCGGTCGCGAGTCTGCCGGTGGAGGACGCCGAGGACGGTCCCCGGCGCACCCGCGCCTGGCTGCTCAGCTGGGCGGTCCCGCTCGCGCCGGTCGACTCGCTCGCGCGCCTCCACCGCGCCGCCCTCGACAAGCTGGGCGCGCTCGAACCCGGGTCGGAGCTCCAGCTCGCGGCCTTCCGCGCGGCGATCTCGACGGCCTCGGAGCCGGAGACCCTGCGCGACTGGCTCGCCGAGACGCCGACCGGGATCGACCTCGACCTCGCCCTGCGGTGGCGGCTGCTCAACCGGCTCGCCGAGCTCGGCGCCGTCGACCGGGGCGAGCTGGAGGCGGCGTTCGACGAAGAACCCGCCGCCGACGCCCGGGTCCAGCTGACCCGCGCCCGGTGTGCGCTCCCCGACGCCGAGGCCAAGGCCTACGCCTGGTCGGTCTTCACCGGGGAGACCGACCTGCCCAACTACGAGGTGACCGCGGCCGGCGCGGGGATGTGGCGTGCCGGTCAGGAGGCGCTGACGGCGCCGTACGTCGACCGCTACTTCAACGAACTGCCCGCAACGGTCGACGTCCGTGCCGGGTGGGTCCTCGCCGACGCCGCGGAGGCGTTCTTCCCGATGACGTCGCTGCGCGACGAGACACTCGCGCGCGCCCGGGCGCTGGTCGCGGACGAGGCCGTCGACCCGGCCCTGCGGCGCAGGCTCATCGACTGTGCCGACGACCTCGCCCGCCGACTGGCGGTCAGCCGGGCCTACCCGGTGCCTACGTCGTGACCCGTCGGGTCCTGTCAGGGCCCGGGTGCCCCCTCCCGCCGGAGGCACTGACGAGGCGGGGCACAGGCCGTTGACAGGGTCGATGGTTACGGTGGCAGGACCATGCTCTCAACCAGAAGGCCCATACCTGTGCTTCGACGACTCCGTCGCCCTGCTGCTGCGCTGATCCCCGTCCTCCTCGTGCCGACCCTGGTCGCCTGCGGCGGCAGCTCGACCAAGGACGCCGACGCG
>NZ_JBFPJR010000059.1:0-10528 GCF_040838215.1 Nocardioides eburneus
CGGCTCCGCCACGGGCTCCTCGGTGGGTGTGAGCCTCTTCAGCTGCCCCACCGAGGACCGCTTCGCTCGCAGCTTGCGCAGCTCGTCGAGGTCACGGACCGGCTTGGTGACGGCCGGCGTGTGGATGTCGTGGATGTACTCGTACCAGTCGATGACCGACGTGTCGAAGGCGAACGTCGCCTGGTCCTCGGGCGAGAGCGAGCGGTAGAGCGCGAGCGTGTTGCGGTCGACGAACCGCATGTCCGCCTGGGCGTACTCCTTGTAGAGGTCGAGGTAGCGCCGCAGGAACCGCAGCCGCCGGCCCTGCAGGTCGAGCTTGCGGGCCGCGGCGCGGGTGCGATCGCCACGCGGAGCCCGGGCGAGGACCCACTCGGCCGCGCGGTGGGCGCGCTCGCCGGTCGACATCATCCGCTCGACGGCGGCCGCGCCCGGGAAGACCCGCTCCGGAAGCTTCACCGCACCCCGGTCGCCGAAGGAGAACGGGTGCTCGGCGAAGTAGTCCCGGATGTAGTCGGCGAGCATCCCGAACGTGATCGGGTTGCGGTTGCCGGAGGAGAGATGGAAGTACGCCGGCTCGCCCGGCTCGGGGGTGTGCGCGAGGCAGGCGACGATGGACGCCACGACGTGGTCGATCGGCACGATGTCGATCGCGGTGTCGGGGTTGGCCGGGAAGACCGGCAGCTCACCGCGGCCGTAGGCCAGGATCAGCGGCTCGGCCATCTTGAAGCCCTCGATCCAGCCTGGGTAGGGCCGCTGGAGCGCGGACTCGATGATGCTCGGCCGGTAGATCGTGACGGGGTGGCCCTCGGCGGCGTAGGCCTCCACCACGCGCTCGCCGAGCGCCTTGGTGAAGGTGTAGCAGTCGGTCCAGCCCAGGCTGCGCGCCCGCTCGGTGCCGATCCTGACCAGCTCGTCCTTGACCCAGCGCTTGCGCGCCTCCTCGGTCGCGGCCGCGGCGGTCAGCAGCCCGGCGCGACCATGCTCCCGCTCCGCCTTGCGGCGCTCCTTGGCGAGCACCTCCACGCTGCGCGAGCGCGCCTCGACGTCCGCGCGCTGGCTGACGCCCCAGGCCAGCTCGGCCTCGACGTCGACGGTGTGGTCGAGCCGGCCCTCGGGGATGTGGCCGCGCCGACGGCCCGAGACGTAGGCGGTCGAGACGTGGAGGTAGTGCGCGTCCGGGTTTGCCTCCCGGACGCGGTCGAGGAGCGCGCGGACGCCCACGACGTTGGTCGCGAACGCGTCGTCGACCGGCGGGTCGAAGGAGACGTCACCGGCGCAGTGCACCACGGCGTCGAGGTCGCGCGGCAGCGGCGGCGGGTCGGAGAGGTCGCCGTCGACCACGCCCACCCGGGCGGCCATCAGCGCCTCGACGCCGCCGGCGGCCTCGACCGCCTCGGCGAAGATCGGCTTGGCGAGCAGCTTCTCGGTGCGCGTGGTCCCGCTGGTCGACCCCTTGGGTCGCACCAGCACGCTCAGGCGTACGTCGGGCACCTCGGTCAGCAGCAGGTGGAGCAGCGCCTCCCCCACGAAGCCGGTCACACCGGTCAGCAGGACGTGCTGCCCCGCCAGGCGCTCCCGGATGGTTGCGTCGGCTCGGTCCTCGGTCACCCACGTGATTCTGCACTGTCCGCCCCGCCGCTGTCCGCCGGGGCACGCCCGGCGGGCCCGCGGGCGATCCGGCGACCGTCGTACGCCGCCCCATCACGGGCTCTCGGCCCGTCGTAGGTCAGCCGGAGGCCAACGCCGCGTTAAGCCCGCGTCAAGCAGATCGGGGACACAGGCGCGCCCCGCTAGCCTTCCTCCCATGGCCCAGGTACTCCTCGTCGAGGACGACAGCGCCATCCGTACGGCACTCACCCGTGGCCTCTCCGACCTGGGCCACGTCGTCGCGTCCGTGACGACCGGAGCCGAGGCGATCGCGTCGCTCTCGGCCCACCGGCCCGACGTGATCCTGCTCGACCTCGGCCTCCCGGACATCGACGGGAGCAATGTCCTCGCGATGAGCCGGGTCCTCGACTCCGCGCCGGTCATCGTCGCGACCGCACGCGACGACGAGCGCGAGATCGTCCGGCTGCTCGACGCCGGTGCGGATGACTACCTCGTCAAGCCGTTCTCCGCGGCCCAGATGGACGCTCGGATCCGGGCCGTCCTGCGACGCACGCAGACGCCCGCGGCCGCCGATCCGGCGCTGGTCGTCGGCGACCTGCGGCTCGACCCGGTCGGTCGCACGGTCCGGCTGGCCGATCGAGAGATCGAGCTGACCCGCAAGGAGTTCGACCTGCTCCAGGCGCTGATGCAGCGCCCAGGCGAGGTCGTCTCCAAGCGTCGGCTGCTCGCCGAGGTGTGGCAGCTGCCCTGGGGCGGCGCCGACCGGACCGTCGACGTCCACCTCTCCTGGCTTCGCCGCAAGCTCGGGGAGACGGCCGCGGAGCCGCGCTACCTCGTCAGCGTGCGCGGGGTGGGCGTGAAGCTCGTCGACCCGACGGGGCGCGGATGAGCCTGCGGGCGCGCATCCTGCTGCTCGCGACCGGCGTCGCCGCGCTCGTCATCGTGCTGGCAGCCGTGCCGATCGCGCTGCTGCTGCGCCAGGCGGCGTACGACAGCGCCGAGAGCGACGCGCGCGACGCCGCGCAGAGCACCGCCGACTACGTCTCCACGGGGCGGTACGACGACAGCGTGCTGTCGCAGTACCTCGCCCGCCTCAACGCGCGCGGGCCCGCCCGCGTCACCGTCGCGATGGGCGACGGCGACCTGCTCGGCGCCTCGCTTCCCGACGGCGTGCTCGCGGCAGGCCGCGACCATCACCGCGGTGCGACGCCGCGCGCCGACGACCGCGACCACGACGACCTCGGCCAGGTCTCGACGGCGCAGGTCATCGACGTCGACGACGGGCGACTCGTGCGCGTGGACTGCCGCAGCACCCAGGGCGTCGCCGAGGTCTACGCGCTCGCCACCGACGACTCGGTCAGGTCGACGGTCGTCCATCGTGACCTGGCCGTGGTGGGCGCGGGCGCCGTCCTCCTGCTCCTGGCCGCCGGCGCCGCGGAGATCACCTCCCGCCGACTGGCGCGGCCGCTCGAGCTCACGGCGCAGACCGCCGTACGCCTCAGCGCCGGTGATCTTCTCGCTCGCGCCCCTGTCGAGGGGCCGACCGAGGTCGCGCGGGTCGCCGTCGAGCTCAACGCCCTGGCCGACCGCATCGACGAGCTGCTCGCCCAGGAGCGCGAGACCACGGCCGACCTCTCCCACCGGCTCAGGACCCCGCTGACCGCCGTACGCCTCACCGTCGAGTCGCTCCCGGAGGGCGAGCGCCGTCACGAGCTCGAGGCGCAAGTGGCGGCGCTCGAGCGGACGCTCACCCAGGTCATCCGTGCCGCCCGCCGCCCGCAGCGCGAAGGCGTGCACCCGCGCTGCGACGCCGCGGCGGTCGCTCGCGAGCGAGTCGCGTTCTGGGCACCGCTGGCCGAGGACCAGGGCAGGACGGTGACGCTCACGGTGCCCGACGGCGAGGTGCCGGTGCGGGCCGCCGCCGAGGACCTCGCGACCGCCCTGGACGCGCTGATCGAGAACGTGGTCGCCCACACGCCCGAAGGCACCGCCTTCGCGGTCGTGGTCCGCGACGACGGTGGCCACCCCGTCGTCGAGGTCCTCGACGACGGGCCCGGAATCCCGCCGAGCGCGCTCTCCCGGGGCCGCAGCGACCGCGGCTCGACCGGGCTCGGCCTCGACATCGCCCGCTCGTTCGCCGAGAGCACGGGCGGGAGGCTCGACCTGGTCAGCGGCCACGGCTCGCTCGGCAACGGAGTCCGGCTGACCCTTCCCGCACCCGTCGCACAGCCTCCTCACGGGAAGTCTTGAGCAGGACTTAACAACGGCCAAAGGGCCGTCTGAGCAGCGCGGACGCATGCTCGCAGCATGAACCCGAGACAGCGCCTCCTCACCCGCTCCCGCCGCTATCTGTACGGCGCCGTGGGCGCCGCGGTCCTCGCCACCGGCGGCTTCGCCGCCGCGGCGCACGCCAGCACCTCCGGCGACAGCACCTCCGGCGACGGGTCCTCGGGCGGCGACCCGGCGGTGCAGCAGGCTCCGTCCTACCAGTCGCCCTCCGAGGACGGGCCGGGCTCGTCGTACGACGGCGTCTCCCCGGACGGTGGCGGCTCGTCGGACAGTGGCGGCTCGTCGGGTCTCTCCGGTGGCGCGCCCGGCAGCAGCGACGGATCGAGCCACGCCTCATGAGCGGGCACGACGCGGCGACCACGAGCTGGCGCGACTGGTCCTGCGCCGTCACGGTCACCGTCTCGGACCGCCGGCGGCTCGAGGCGGCCGTGGGCGTCGTACGCGACCTGATGGCCGACGTCGAGCACGCGGTCAGCAGGTTCCGCCCCGACTCCGACCTGGAGCGGGTCAACGACCGGTCGGGGCGGCTCGTCGTCGTCCGGCCGCTGACCTTCCACCTCGTGGAGACCGCCGTCCGCGCGGCCCGGCTGACCGCCGGCGCCGTCGACCCGACCGTCGGCACGGCCCTCATCGACCTGGGGTACGACGCCGACATCACCGTCGCCGCCACCCGAGCGGCGAGCGGGCCGATCGCGGTCGGACCGACCGCGATCGGGCCTGCACCCGCCGCCTCCGCCCCGACCGGGCGCTGGCGCTCCGTGCGTCTCGACCGGACCCTCCTGCGCGTCGGCGTGCCGGCGGGCGTCCGGCTCGATCTCGGCGCCACGGCGAAGGCGTGGGCCGCCGACGAGGCGGCCCGACGGATCCACCGGCGGCTCGGCGGCGCGGTCCTCGTCGGGTTGGGCGGCGATATGGCGACCGCCGGCCCGGCGACCCGCCCGTGGCGCATCGACGTCGCCGAGACCGAGGGGGCCGACGCCGTACGCGTGGGTCTGTCCGACGGTGGTCTCGCGACCTCCTCCATCGTGGGGCGGCGCTGGGTGGGCCCCGACGACGCGGTGCGACACCACATCGTCGACCCACGGACCGGCCTGCCGGCAGCGGGCGCGTGGCGCACCGCGACCGTGTGGGCGCCCAGCGCGCTCGCGGCCAACGTGGCGAGCACCTGGGCGCTCGTGGACGGCGCCGCGGCCACCGCGCACATCGCCGCGCGCGGACTCGCGGCCCGGCTCGTGGACCGCGCGGGACGCGCTCGGCTCCTCGGCGGTTGGCCCGCGGAGGAGGTGAAGGCCTCGTGATGCTCTGGTATCTCATGCGCGCGTTCGGTCTCGTCTCCCTGATCGCGCTCACCGCGAGCACGGCGCTCGGCGCCCTCGCGACGGTCGGCGGGACGGATCCGGTCGCGCTCGACCGACGGCTGCTCCGCCAGCTCGTCCACCGCTCGTGCGCCGTCATCGGCCTGGTCGCGCTCGTCCTCCACATCGTGTGCGCCGTCGTGGACAGCTACGTCGACGTCTCGGTCTCCGCGGCGATCCTTCCCTTCGGCTCGGGCTTCCGCCCGGTCGCGACGGCGGTCGGCGTCCTCGGTGTCTACGCCGTCGTCGCGGCCGCCCTCTCCGGTGCGCTGCGTGGCCGTCTGGCAGCGAGCGCCCGCGCCGCACGGTGCTGGCGCGCCGTCCACACGGCGGCGTACGCCGGCTGGCTGCTGTCGATGGCCCACGGCCTGTTCTCCGGGACCGACACCCATGCCTGGTGGGGCGCCGCGGTGTATGCCGCGAGCGGCCTCGCCGTCTTCGCCGCCTTCCTCACCCGGATCTTCGGCGAACGACTCCGCCGCGACCGCGACCCGCGCGGCCACCTGCGACTCACAGGAGCCCATCGATGACCGTTCTCCCCACCACTGCGAGCGCTCCCCGCGCTTCAGCCGTCGCCGAGCCGCCGATCCTCCCCCTCGGCGCCGCCCGTCTCCTCGCCGGTGCGTCGAGCGGCCGTGCGGTCGACCACCTCGAGCACCGGGCCCTGGCCGGGCCGCTCGTCCACCGCACGCAGGCGTGGTTGTGCGAGGCCGCTCGCACCGTCGGGCTGCTCGGCCGCGGCGGCGCCGCGTTCCCCGTGGCGACGAAGCTGGCGGCGGTGCGCCCCGGTCCGGCGACGCACGTGCTCGTCAACGGCAGCGAGAGCGAGCCGACCAGCCACAAGGACCGGCTACTCATGCGGCGCGTGCCGCACCGCGTCCTCGACGGCGCCCTCGTCGCCGCGGCAGCGCTCGGCACGTCCCGGGTCACGGTCGCGGTCCACGACCAGGAGGCGGCGCAGGCGCTGACCACGGCCTGCGGCGAGCGCGGCGACGCGACGGCGGTCCGGATCGTCGTGACGCCGGCCGGCTTCGTCGCCGGCGAGGTCCAGGCCGTGGTCAACGGACTGGACGGACGGCCGGCGGTCCCGAACGGTCGCCGCACGCTCCCCAGCGACCGTGGTCTCGAGGGTCGACCGACGTTCGCCGGCAACGTGGAGACGTTCGCCCAGCTCGGTCTGCTCGCCCTGCTCGGTCCCAGCGCGTACGCCGCCATCGGGACGGGCACGGAGCCTGGGACGAGCCTCGTCACCGTGTTCGGGGACGTCCCCCGCGCCGGGGTCGCCGAGGTCGCCCATGGCACTCCGCTCGACCTGCTGACCGGCGCCACGGGCGATCGGCCGGTGCTGCTGGGCGGCTACCACGGGACGTGGACCCGTGCCCGCGGGCTGCTGCTCGACCGACCGGCGCTGCGGGCGAGCGGGCTGGCGTGGGGCGCCGGCGTGGTCGTCGTACTCCCGGAGACCACCTGTCCCCTCGGCGAGGTGGCCCGGGTCGCGAGATGGCTGGCCCAGGAGTCCGCCGGGCAGTGCGGCCCCTGCGTCTTCGGGCTGGCTTCGCTGGCCGACGACATCGCCCGACTCCAGGTCGGCGCCCCGGTCGACCTCCCGGGGCTTCACCGGCGGCTGGGCCTGGTGAGCGGGCGCGGCGCGTGCGGCCACCCGGACGGCGCCGTCCGCTTCCTCGCGAGCGCGCTCGCGATGTTCCCCGAGGAGATCGGCGACCACACGACGAGCGGCGGCTGCGGCCGACCCGTGCTCGGCGTCCTTCCGCTGCCCGGGAGCGCACGATGAGCGCCGCGCCCGCGCACCGCGACCGCGAGCACCGCCTCGAGGTCGACTGGACGCTCTGCGACGGGCACGGGCTCTGCGCTCGGATCTGGCCGGAGCGGATCGGCTTCGACGACTGGGGCTTCCCCGTGGTCGACGACCGGCCGGTGGGAGAGCACCAGCTGCCCCATGCGCGGCGCGCCGCGTCGATCTGTCCCCGGCTCGCGCTCCGCCTCGAACCGTCCTGAACCCTTCCGTTGAATGGAAGGGCGTCCGTGTCCGGCCGCCCCCGCGAGGCACGATCGCAGTGTGACCGCCATCACCCCTGCTGCTGACGTCGACGACGTGGAGACCGCCGCGGAGGGCGACGTGCCCCGTCCGCGGCGGTCGTCGCTCGGCCGGGTGCACCAGCTGCTGTCCGCGTTCGACTACGAGCACACGACGCTCACGCTCTCCCAGCTCAGCCGTCGCGCCGGGCTCCCGCTCTCCACCACGCACCGGATGGTCGCCGAGATGGTCGAGCTCGGCATGCTCGAGCGCGACCGCGACAACGACATCTCGATCGGGATCGCGGTGTGGCGCTTCGGGCTCCTCACGCCGAAGACGTACGGCGTCCAGCGGGTCGCCCTGCCCTTCATGCAGGACCTCTATGCGACGACCGGGCTGCCGATCCATCTCGGCATCCAGCAGCGTGAGGAGGTGACTGTCGTCGAGAGCCTGCGCCCCCGCGGCGGAGGCGCGGAGCGCCCGCGGATCGGTCAGCGTGACCCGCTCCACGAGGTGGCGGTCGGCACGGCGATCCTGGCGTTCACGACCCCCGCCTTTCAGGAGCACTACCTGCACGGGTTGGACCAGCGCGGCTCGACGAACCCCACCTCGGCGGCACTCCGGCGCGAGCTGGCCCGCATCCGCGCCGAGGGGTACGCCGTCAACACCCGCCGCACGGCCCCGCGCATCTCCATCGGTGCGCCCGTGCTCGACCGCCGCGGCCGACCGCTCGGCGCGCTGTCGATCATCGTCCCGGCGGGGACGGCGGAGACGCCGTACGGCCATGTCATCCGCAACACCGCCCGCGCCGTCCAGCGCACCGCGTGGGAGCAGGGTCTGGGCTGAGCCCCGGCCCCGTGGCCTCACGCCCCTCCCACTGGGTGGGACTCCTCCTCGGCACGCCGCGGGGCTGCTTCCAGCCGCCGGAAACGTGCCTGTGAGCCCCTTCGGCCCGGTGGCAACGTCACCGCCACGGAGGGGGGCGTCGCCCGACGCTCCCCGGATCCGGGGCCGGAGGAGGAGTCGATGGAGCTGCGGAGCAACTTCCCGAGCACGAGCGCGCTGGCGGTGACGAGGCGCGCGCAATGGGTGTCCCTCGGGATCAGCCCGGACGACCTCGACCGGCCGAAGGTCGCGATCGTCAACACCTCGAACGACCTCGCCGCCTGCTTCGCCCACCTCGACCCCATCGTCGCCGTCCTCAAGGAGGAGCTGCGCGGGCTCGGGCTGCTCCCCTTCGAGGTCCGTACGGCGGCGCCCTCCGACTTCATCACCAGCGCCGGCCGCGGGGGGCGCTACATCCTGCCGAGTCGCGACCTCATCGCCAACGACATCGAGACGATGGTCGAGGGCGCCCAGCTCGACGCGATGATCTGCCTGAGCTCATGCGACAAGACCACCCCTGGCCACCTGATGGCCGCCGGTCGGCTGAACATCCCGACGGTGGTCGTGCCGTGCGGCTACCAGCACAGCGGGCTCGCCGACGGCGACGGCGGCGACGTCGAGGAGATCTTCTTCGAGGCCGCCAAGCAGTCCGTGGGCGGCGCGATCGACCCCGCCCTGATCGACCTCGCGGACACCGCCATCCGTGGCCCGGGGGTCTGCGCCGGCCTCGCCACCGCCAACTCGATGCACATGTGCGCCGAGGCGATGGGGATGGCGGTCGCCGGCTCCGCGCCGGTGCGCGCCAACAGCGACCGGATGTGGGACGGCGTACGGCGCGCCGCCCGCGCCCTCGCCGGGATGATCGAGCAGGACATCAGGCCCCGGCAGATCATCACCGCGGGCTCGATCACGAACGCGGCGCGCCTGATGCTTGCGGTCGGTGGCTCGGTCAACACGATCAAGCACCTCCAGGCGGTCGCCGAGGAGAGCGGCGTCGAGGTGGACGTGTGGGAGACCTACCGCACGCTCGGCCGCGAGACGCCGACGCTCTGCTCGATCCGCCCCAACGGCCCGTACCTGACCGAGGACCTCGAGGACGCCGGCGGCGCGGCGACTGTGCTCCGCGAGCTCCTCCCGCTGCTCGACGGCGACCAGCTCACGGTGGAGGGCGTCACGCTCGCGGAGCGCCTCGCCGACGCCCCGCGGGCCGACGGCACGATCGTCCGCACGCTCGACGAGCCGGCGTCGACGACGCCCGCGATCGTCGTCCTGCGCGGCTCCCTCGCCGGCGAGGGTGCGGTCGCGAAGCGGCCCATCCCCGACCCCGGGCCACGGACCTTCCGGGGACCGGCCCGGGTCTTCCACTCCCGCGAGGAGGGCGTCGAGGCGATCGCCGACGGGAAGATCAAGCCCGGCGACGTCGCGATCATCCGCGGCATCGGCCTCGTCGGCGGCCCTGCGATGGGCATGATCTCCGCCTTCGTCTTCGCCCTCGACGCCCGCGACCTCGGTGAGAGCGTCGCGGTCATCACCGACGGGCAGACCAGTGGACTGGTCAACCACGGCATCGTCATCGGCGAGGTCTCCCCCGAGGCCGCCACCGGGGGGCCGCTCGGCCTCGTCGAGGACGGCGACCTCATCGACATCGACCTGGCGACCGGCACGGTCGACCTGCTCGTGGAGCCGGACGTCCTCGCCGGCCGGACGCCGTTCGAGCCGCGGTCGGACGTGGACACGCATGGCCTGCTGGACCAGTACCGCGCCGTCGTACGACCGCTCGCGTGCGGTGCCGTCCTCTGCAGCCGAGCTCCCGGCCTCCCCAGACAGGAGGTGACCCGATGAGTCACCCCACTCGATTCTCGGACACCATCACGCTGCCCGCGACCCGGGTCCCGGTGATCGGCGAGTACGACGTCGTCGTGATCGGCGGCGGGCCCGCCGGCCTGATGGCCGCGACCGCCGCATCCAGGGCCGGCCGGTCGACCCTCCTGGTCGAGCGCTACGGGTTCCTCGGCGGCGCCGGGACCATGGGCGGCCTCTCGACGTTCTGTGGCCTGCACGCCAACGTCCACGGCGTGCACCAGCGGGTCATCCGCGGCTACACCGACGAGCTGATGGACCGGCTCGAGGCGCTGGACGGCCTCAGCGAGCCCCACCTCTCCGTCGCGGACCGGATCCAGGCGCAGGCGTTCGACATCTCGGCCTACAAGATCGCCGCCGACGAGCTCGTCCTCTCCGGCGGCGGGGAGCTGCTCTTCCACACCATGGCGGTCGGCCTCGTGCTGCGCGACCCGGGGGATCCGGCGGACCCGGCCGGCCGCACGATCGACGCCGTCGTCGTGGAGTCGAAGTCGGG